>CAILBQ010000742.1 GCA_903832475.1 uncultured Acidobacteriota bacterium
ATTCAATTCCGTCTTTCTTGGCCCGCGAACCGGGATTGATTGAGCCTTCCGACCCCATCTTCGTTTTCGAGCCCGGAGTGCCGGTGGCGTAGGCGTGCAGATCATAGCGCGTGCCGTCCGGCAGCGTGACCGTCTCCGGTTTCAGCCGGAAACTGCCGTGGCCTCCAAGGTGATTGCCGGTCGAGACATTGCTGACACGCCCTTCAATAGAGGACCCGGCTGGAATCAAAACTTTTCCGTCCTGCAGGACGTCCGAAGCCACCTGACCGCGAAACGTCTGCCCTTTTGAAAGGTCCGTCGAGGACAGGCGATCGATGATGCGCACCCGAATGGTGGCGCCTTCCATCAATTCGCCCGGCCGTGCAGCACGCGGATGAACGATGTCTCCATCCGGGTCCACAACCGCCACCCTCGAAGTCATCGTATCCCGCCCGGGATCGGGCGCCGGGTACATGGGTCCAGGTGAAGACGGCTGCGGCGTCATGGGCGCCGCGGGCTGAGCCACCACCCCTGCCGCGGGCTTGGCCGGCGCCGGCGCCGGATCGGGCGAAATTTCGATCGGATCCTGGGGCGGCTGCGATACCCCGGAATATTGCGTAGCCTGCTGCGCTCCCGCTCCTGCGGCCCAGCCCAGCGTGGCAACCATCATTGCGCCCAACATTGCTCGTTTCATGGCAGAGTTCTCCTTCATGCGATTTTCAAGGCTCGAATCCAACCTTGCCAGAATGACCGGCTCTCGCAGCGTCCCGTCTAACACGTAGCCGTATAGAGTTCGACACCCAAAATCGTTCAAAGTTGCCGGGTTTGCCGAAGAAATCCGACTTTTCCACAACCTTCCACTATCAGGCTATTTGGTAAGGCGCGGATCGGCACCCATACTGCTCCAGATTCGGCGGAAACCCGTACCCCGCCGGGTACGAATCAGATCAATCAACGGCAAATGCCTGTCCTGCAACCTGGCCCCAATCCCGCCATCCGTGGCGCAAGTCACATTTCACAGTGCCCCGCTTTGTTAGAATGCCCTCGGTAATCATTTTCATTTTACGAAGGGGACTGTGCGCCATGGCGGAGCTTCTCACCAGCATTCAAAGCACTGCTGGCCATGCTGTCGCCGTCGATCGCCGTCCCAAGTTGAACGATCGTTTGCAACACCGAATTCTGAGGACTGATATGACTGAGATTGTGGCAATTCGTGCCCGCGAAATTCTGGACTCCCGCGGAAATCCTACTGTAGAAGCTGATGTGATTCTCGAGAGCGGCGCCCTTGGCCGCGCAGCCGTACCCAGCGGCGCCTCCACCGGCGAACATGAGGCCGTCGAACTGCGTGATGGCGACAAGAGTCACTACCTGGGCAAAGGCGTTTTGCAGGCCGTGGAAAATGTCGAGTCCATCCTGGCCCCCGAACTCGAAGGCTTCGATGCCAGCAATCAGCGCCTGCTTGACTACACCATGATTCAGCTCGACGGCACGCCCAACAAATCGAAGCTGGGCGCGAATGCCATCCTTGCTGTTTCCATGGCCGCCAGCCGCGCCGTGGCGCAGACCCTTGAGATCCCGCTCTATCGCTATCTCGGCGGCGCCAACGCCTGCATTCTGCCCACGCCCATGATGAACGTGCTCAATGGCGGCGCGCATGCCGACTCCAGCGTCGACTTCCAGGAATTCATGGTCATGCCGGTCGGCGCCGAGCGCTTCTCCGACGCCTTGCGCTGGGGCGCGGAAGTCTTTCACACGCTCAAGGGCGTGCTGAAGAAAAAGGGCTACTCGACCGCAGTTGGCGACGAAGGCGGCTTTGCTCCCTCGCTCAAGTCCAATGCCGAAGCCATTGAAGTCATCCTCGAAGCCATCGAACTGGCCGGCTACAAGCCCGGCGAACAGATCGCCATCGCACTCGACCCGGCATCCAGCGAGTTCTACAACAAGGAAACCGGCAAGTACGTCTTCAAGAAGAGCGACAAGCGCGAACTCTCCAGCGAAGAGATGGTGCACTTCTACGACAATTGGGTGCGTCAGTATCCCATCGTCTCTCTCGAAGACGGCCTCGCCGAAGACGACTGGGAAGGCTGGGCGCTCCTCACCGAAAAGCTGGGCAGCAAGATCCAGCTGGTCGGCGACGATCTCTTCGTGACCAACGTCAAGCGCCTCCAGCGCGGCATCGAAGAGGGAACGGCCAACTCCATCCTCATCAAGCTCAACCAGATCGGCACCGTCACCGAGACCTTTGAAGCCATTGAACTAGGCCGTCGCTACGGCTACACCTCGGTCATTTCGCATCGCTCCGGCGAAACCGAAGATACCTTCATCGCCGACTTCGCTGTTGCCACCGGCGCAGGCCAGATCAAGACCGGCTCAGCCAGCCGCACCGATCGCATCGCGAAATACAACCAGCTTCTCCGCATCGAAGAAGAACTCGGCCAGGGCGCCAGCTTCCTCGGTATCGAGAGCCTCAACTACAACGGCTGAGGCTGGCCGCCTCGGGCATCCGGCGCGGCTTCGGCCGCGCCTTTCCACTCCTCTCATCCACGTTGTCATCCTGAGCGAGCGCAGCGAGTCGAAGGACCTGCGGTTATTTCTCGACCGTCGGATGATCGAAGCGAAAGAACAACCGCTTGCTAACTCGCTGCCGTTCGCTGACTTGCTACTTTCCTGACTCCGCCAGCACCGCTGCCCGCCGAGGTTCTTATGTCCCAGTTCAAACACCCTCTCGTTCTCACCATCCTTGACGGCTGGGGTTACAGCCCCAAAGTCGAAAGCAACGCCATCGCCCTGGCCCGCAAGCCCACCTACGACAAGCTGCTCGCGGAGTATCCCAACACGCTCATCCACGCCTCCGATCACTTCGTTGGCCTGCCGGACGGCCAGATGGGCAACAGCGAAGTCGGCCATCTCAACATCGGCGCCGGCCGCGTCGTCCAGATGGACATCACCCGCATTGACCTGCTCATCGCCAACGATGAATTCACCAACTTCCCAGCCATCGCCAAAGCCATGCAGAAGGCCCGCGAAAGCAACCACGCCCTGCACCTGATCGGCCTGCTATCGGATGGCGGCGTACACGCCCAGCAGGAGCATCTCTTCGAGGAGGAGCTGGCGGTGCGGGACGCCATCGGACGCGGCCTCCAGGTAGGCTGCGGCATCGATCTCGCCGCGGTAGACGGACAGGGGCGGGAACTCGGCGACGAACTGCTTGAGCGCCGCGTCGACGG
>CAILBQ010000743.1 GCA_903832475.1 uncultured Acidobacteriota bacterium
CGTCTGGATCATAGGCGCGCAGGAAGCCGGACAAGTTATCGAAGTCTCCAGAGACACCAACAATGACATGATTTCCAACCACGAGCGGAGCCATCGTGGTCCAGTAACCTTTGTTGTAGTCGGCGATCACCTTGGTCCAGCGAACCGTGCCGTCCTTCGCGTTCAAAGAAATTAGGTGCGCGTCCGGCGTGGTGAAGTAGAGCCAGCCGCGGTACATCGCCAGACCGCGGTGGCCAATGTGAAAGCCTTCTGTGGACTTCAAACTGTATTCCCAGAGTTGGTGACCGGATCGTGCATCGACGGCCCACACATGGTCCGGTACCGTGAAGTACAAGACCCCATCCACCAGCAGCGGTGAAGACTTGATTGGAGGCCCAGGTGCGTTGGTCTGAAAAGCCCACGCGAGGGATAACTTGCGCACGTTCTGCGCATTGATCTGGGTCAGTGCGCTATGTCTCCTGCCTGAGTAATCGCCGTGATAAAGCGGCCAGCTATCGGCAGAGGGTTTGAGCAGTTGGTCATTCCTCAGATTCTGTGCCAGCATTTGGACATTACCAGCAAACAGAAGCGCAAGCGCAGACACTACCGCAATAGTTGCGGCTGGCCTTGTGCCGGCTGACACAAATCTTTTCAGGTACGTCATTGCAGGAGACCTTCCGGTACGATTTCGCTCAAGTGACACGGGTTACCGCAGAGTCTGCAGATAGGCCATCAAGTTGTGAATGTCGTCATCCGAATACTTCGGAAACAACTCGACGTGGGCGTCGACCGGCGAATCCACCTTGAATTTCACCTTGCGTACAGGCCAGGAGTGATAGGTTCCGTCTGCGTCCCTAAGGCCGATAACAAACTCATCGCGATATGCCAGGGTGCCATCGATGGTCTTTCCGTTGGGTGTAGTCACCGTGACTTTGCTGGTTGCGTCGCGCGGATACAACATCCGCTCTTCGAGCCGAAGTCCCTGGTAGCGCGAAGCAATGCCGGCCAGGTCGCCGGTGGGCGAATGGCATTTGGCGCATCCGCCAGCTCCATTGAAGTACTCCTTGCCTGCCTGCAGATTGCCGGTCTGAAGGTCGCTCACCTCAACACCGCGCCTTTTGCCTTTTTGAGAAGCGGCCGCTGTCTCGCGGGCGTGAATGAACGCGACGAGGCTCAACAATTCCTGACTTGAGAAGTTGAAAGCCGGCATCTTCTTTTCGATCCGACCCTCTTTGATCACCGGCGAAATCTTATCCCCGTTCACGTCAGCCTGTACAAGTTTCGATTGGGTCAGGTCAGGGCCAGTCTCGCCGCCCATGGCATCGCGGCCATGGCAGAAGGCGCAATTCTGACGGAACAAACTTCCACCTGCTTCAGCAAGCCCCGAGGCGTGCGCTTCAGCGCCACTGCTTTCGGCTGCTGTGGTCGTCGATGGGCCTGGCATTTCAGAGGTTCCCAGAAAATGCAGCAACGCTGTCAGTTCCTGAGGCTGTATCTGCGGAAAGCCCGGCATACGCCCCTTGCCCTTATGAATGATTTCTGCGATCTTGTCGTCGGTCAACTGGTGCTGGATGCCGAGAAGGGGAGGGAAGGCCGGCAGAATTCCTTCGCGCTGATCCCCATGACAGATGGCGCATTGTTTGGCGTAGACCGTCGCACCGGCGTCCTCGGTCGTCGCGCTGGTGGGTCTTTGCGACGTTGCTGTCGTCGTGGTGGGACTCTGAGCTGCTGCCTGGATGGGCTGCTCGATGCTTCGCAAGCCGATTACAGAGAAACCTAGAGTTCCCACCGCCATAGCAGCCACGAGCGCCGCTTCTTCAATTCGTTTCATATGTCTCGACTCGCCCCTGGAAGATAATCTTTTGACCGCTCGTGCCGGTTGCTGCTTATGCCTTGTACTTGATCAATTGCATAAAGCCGTAATCCATGTGCAGCTGCTGATGGCAGTGCATCAGAGTGTCTCCTGGATTGTTGGCGACAAAGTCCACTTCTACTGTCTGCAGCGGCATCACGTTGACCACATCTTTCATCAATCCGGTGAAGCGCTGATCTCCAATTTTTGTGACTTCGAATGTGTGCCGATGCAGGTGAATGGGATGCTGATCACCGCTGCCATTTCTCAACACCATCCGATATCGCTTTCCGGACTCCACCACCAACGGCTCGATTTCAGGCCATGACTTGTTGTTGATCGTCCAGATGTCGAAATTCGTGCCCTTCTTGGGACCGATGTCGCGGAAGGTGAGGATGAATGTTTCATCGACTGTGGGCGCAGTGCCGGTCTTGCCGAATTGTGTGTAGTCCCAGGTTGCCGGGCTGGGCTGTTTCCACACTGGCTCGCCCGTCTTTCCTGCATATTCCACAACGAGCCCCAGACCCATCTGGCGTTCCTTTTCGAGCATCGATCCCAGCACCCAGACGCCTGGATTCTTCATCTCGACGATTGCATCGACGCGCTCCGCAACCGCCAGTGAAAGAACCTCAACACTGGTCGGATTCGGAACCGGATTTCCGTCCATCGCAATAATGGTGAACTGGTGCCCGGGCAGCGCTAGTACCACGTTTTCGGTGCCGCTAGCGTTCAGCAGGCGCATCAAGACGCGTTGCCCTTCTTTCACGCGAAGTGGCTCGCCATGACCGAGCATATGACCCTGCATGGTTGCATACTTGTAGCCCACATCCGAGCCGGTAGTCTGCGGCATGTTCTCCGACTGCTCTCGCATCGTCTCGACCATGGGAACAAACGACGGCTCCCAGTGATGAATGGCGATGTTGATCTCCTGATCGTAATGCCCGGGCTGATCCTTGCCCTCGATCAGCAGGAAGCCGAACTGCCCGCTGTAGGTGCCGGCGCCGAGGTTTTCAAAGGCGCCTGCATGCGTGTGGTACCAGCGCGTACCCGCCGGCTTGGGCGTCAGGCTGTAGCGCAGCGTCGCCCCCGGCGCGATCATCGGCGAGCCCTCTTCCATGGCTCCGTCATTCAGTGAGTCGGTAGCCAGCCCATGCCAGTGCACCAGGTCAGGGTTCGCGCTGGCATTGGTGACATCGATTGTCACGGGAACGCCTTCTTTCAGGGAAAGAGTCGGCCCGGGTACGGTTCCGTTGTAGGAGAGCGTCTTGACGGAGACGCCTTTGCCTATTTCCAGATTGCAAGGCTCGATGCGCAGCACGTGATTGGCTTTGCCCACTGGTTTCGCTGACTTGGCCGTCGCCTGCGGCATGAGAGCGGACAACGGGCGTGTTGCCAGAACAATGCCGGCGGAGGAGAGGAAGCTTCTACGATTCATCGTGATCCCTGCCATTTGGTATAAGCCTTCAACTTGAACATAAGCGGTTTCACCGCTTCTTGTCTCGCATTACACCCACCACGCCGCAGTCGGCTTTTCCTGGATCACAACGTCTTGCAGGAACTGCGCTGCCCGCCTTAGCCCCTCTTCCGGAGACATGAGGCTGTCTTCGTGTTCGATCGAGAGCACGTTGTCATAGCCGAACATGCGCAGCGTCGAGACAAATTCCTTCCACCATTCCGCGCCGTGGCCATACCCGCAGGTCCTGAAAATCCATCCTCGATTCCGCTCGTCTGTGTAGGGCTTGGTGTCCAGCACTCCCGTACGCACCAGATTGGAGGAATACATCTGCGTGTCTTTGGCGTGTACATGCAAGATCGCATCGCCCAGCACACGGATCGCGGCAATCGGATCGATTCCTTGCCAGAACATGTGGCTGGGATCGTAGTTGCAGCCGATTGCAGGGCCGGCAATGGCCCGGAGTTTCAACAGCGTCTCGGGACTGTAGACCACAAACCCGGGATGCATCTCGATGGCAATGCGCACTCCGTGATCGGCGGCAAATTTCGCGCGCTCGACCCAGTATGGAATGACAACCTTTTCCCACTGCCACGCAAGGACATCCAGATACTCCGGCGGCCAGGGGCAGGTGACCCAGTTTGGAGCCTTTGCTTCGGCCGAATCTCCAGGGCATCCTGAAAAGTCGACGATCTCTGTCACGCCCAGCTTTTCAGCGAGGAGGATCGTCCTGCGATTGATCTCCTGGGCAGCCTTCGCCTGCGCCGGATCCGGGTGCAAGGGATTGCCATGACAGCTCAGCGCGCTGATACTGAATCCGCTCTCTTTGAGCTGACTCTTGAAGGCATCGAGGGCCGTTGCATCCTCGAGCATTCCCAGGTCGCAATGAGCGTTCCCCGGATAATTGCCGGTCGCCAGCTCCACCGTGTGAATATCCAGCTTGGACAACTTCTCCAGAACATCTTTCAGCGAAAGCTGCGAAAGCAGGGGCGTAAAAACTCCCAATTTCATTCCATCACTCCTTCAATTTGAGCGCCCATCTCTCCGACCGCCGCATCCTCAACTTCGAGAAGCCGCAAAATCCTCGCCCCGCTGCAAGTATCTAGTGCGAATCACTTGCCGCGGCCGGTCGAGGATGAGACTGCGTTGTGCCATCGGTCATCCCGAGCGTCCACTTGATGGCTTCGAAGTACATCTTGCGAACATCCGGATCTTCCCACGATTCTTCGGTATGGCCCAGCGTGGAATAAAATACCCGCCCCTTGCCGTACATCTTGCTCCACGCCACGGCAAAGTCGTGGTCTGTGCGATGAATGCGGGGATTGTTGCTATAGTCCAGCTTGGAAGGATCGAGGCTCAACAGCACATTCACCTTTTCGCGCGACCACTCCTTGGGCTGGTAGATCTCGTCGTACTTCACGAATGCCTTGGGAAAATGGCGAACGGCAGGGAAGTCAGGCGCTTCGTTGATGATGGGCGCATTGAATGTCAACCAGGGATGCTGGTCAAACCAGCCGCCAATCATCTCTCCGTATTCGGGCCATTTGTAATTGGTGTCCAGAGCAGCATGGATGCCCACGAATCCTTTGCCGTCCTCCTTGATGAACGACATCATGTCCTGCTTCTGGCTGTCCGTCATATCCAGTTCGCCGGTAGTGCTGGCGAAGATCAGCACGTCGAAGTAATTCAGATTCTTGCCGTTGTTGTTGAAGTCCTTCTTGGTCAGCAACTCGGTATCGGTGCGCATCATGGTGTCCCACAGCCCGGACTCTTTGCCCATGTTGTAGATGGCGGCCATGGCCGGCGACACCGAATCATGCTCGAATCCCTTGGTTTCGCCAATGACCAGGACATGCTTCAAGTGGATCTGCTTGGCGTGGGGAGGAGGAGGCGTCGCGGTGCCTGCGGTTTGAGCCAGGCCATGGATGGGGGCCAGGACGGCGACCGCAACCAAAAGCGCGATGGGGAACGAAACGGTGTTCCGGGAAATTCTCAAGATGTCTCCTGACACGGAAGTTGTCGACTCGTCCGGGTGCCTCGGGGTAATCCAGCTTGACTCTTCGCGGCAACATCCGCGACTTCGGAGCATGCCTAAGCTGGTTTGGAAAAACGCTTTACGCGCGGCAAGGACGTTTCGTGCTGCGGTGAATTCTAGTGCCGCTGCCCCACGACACGCAATGGCCGCCGGAGAAGTCTTCGCTTTCCCGATTCTTGCGCCCAGCCGATCCACACAACAAGATAAATGGCTCTTGCGCCAAAAGGTTCCCATAGAGCGAGCAACACGATCCGTCGCTGGCACAAAATCATGGCGAATGAAGCTCTTTGTGGTATGAAAAAAACGTCGTACAACTATAGAAACCGCCTTTTGCGTTACCGAAAAGCTCCGTTTTAACCCTTCTTTCCTACCCCAACGACTTGATTTCAAACGTAAGATCAAGAATGAGTCACCCTCATTCAACTTCCTTACGGGGCGCAGAACCGCCAAAGCGACCCCTGATGCCTTTAGGTCTGTTTTTCTGCTTTGCAGAGGTCAAAATGCTCGATTCATCCGATTCTGCTCTGTCCGTTCAGTACCCTAACTCACGGCGCACCCATAAGACGCTGTTTTCGACCGCACTGGGAATCACGCTTGCAGTCGCGAGTTCTTTCTCGGCCCATGCCCAGGTCAATGTCACGACGTATCACAACGACATCGGCCGTACCGGACAGAATCTGAATGAAACCATCCTGAACACGTCGAATGTCAACGCGACTCAGTTCGGCAAGCTGTTTTCCCAGACAGTCGACGGCCAGGTCTATGCCCAGCCGCTTTACCTGTCCGGCATCACCGTGAATGGCGCGACCCATAACGTAGTCTTTGTGGCTACCCAGCATGACTCGGTGTATGCCTTCGACGCGGACACCAACACGGGCGCCAACGCCGCGCCTCTCTGGCAGGCTTCGATGCTTACGACGGCGCATGGCGCCGCGTCCGGAGCCACGACCATTCCCTGGCCCTCCGGATCTGACATTACGCCTGAAGTCGGCATCACCGGTACTCCGGTCATCGATCCTCTGTCCGGCACCATCTATCTTGTGAGCGCTTCGCTCGAAGGTGGAAAACAGGTACAGCGACTTCACGCGCTCGAAATCGCCACCGGCGCCGAAAAATTCGGAGGTCCTGTCGCGATTACCGCTACGGTGCCCGGAACAGGCAACGGCAGTGTCAATGGATCTCTATCTTTCGATCCTATCTATCACAATCAGCGTCCCGGCCTCCTGCTGCTCAATGGCATTGTGTACATCGGTTTCTCGTCGCATGAAGATTCGGGGCCGTGGCACGGCTGGATTCTTGGTTACAACGCGTCCACCCTGGTCCAGACAGGCGCTTTTTGCACTTCTCCAAACGGCAACGGCAGCGGCGTTTGGATGGCAGGCGGCGGCCTTGCGGCCGATCAGCTCGACACCGTCAATCACCCCTATGGCAGGATGTTCGTCCCCACCGGGAACGGCGACTATACCGCGACGAAACCGTATACCAGCAACATGGACTACGGCGACACGCATATAAATCTCGATCTCACCAATGGCGTGCCCACCGTCAGCGACGAGTTCACCACCAACCAGCAGGCCTCTCTCAACGCAGGAGACATCGATC
>CAILBQ010000744.1 GCA_903832475.1 uncultured Acidobacteriota bacterium
CGCGCCCGAAGAATTTGCTCCCCCCTCGGCAACTGTACATTGGAGAGCAGGACCGCCCTTTTGCGGAATCTATCGCCGCAGTGTATGGAGGTCGTAGGGATGCTTCACCCGTGCGCGAACTCGGGCCGAAATTTGATTTCCTCGCAGACACATGTTTTCTTCCCAATCTCGATCCTCTCAAGTTGCTGAACCTCCTATTGCTTCGAACCGTTCAGCCAACCAAGAGTGCAGCCGTGGTGGTCACCATGCGCGACGAGGGGCCGTCCATCCTGGAGTGGATCGCGTCATACCAGGCAATGGGTGTGGAAGGCATTTTTGTCTACACCAATGACAACGCCGACGGCTCTGATGAATTGCTTGAGCTCTTGGCTTTGGCCGGAGTCATCACGCTGATCAAGAATTCCATGATAGTTGGGACGAATCCGCAAAAGAAAGCCTATCAACACGCTGTCCACCTTTTGCACGAGTTGAGAGAGTACCGATGGGTCTTGTTTTTGGATGGGGACGAGTTCCTGGTCATCGATCAGCGCTTTGACTATCGACTGGATCGATTCATTCAACACGTGGAGGACACGTTTCCTCATAGCCTGCCGGGTGCAGTCATCTTCCCCTGGGACTGGCGCCTCAGCGACCTTGCTTTCGACAGGGCAGATGGACTGCTGTTTGAAAGATATCCTCATTCTGTTCCCGATCGCAGCGTCAAAAGCTTAACCCGTTTAAGTGCTGTTCTCGGAATGTGCGAGGTTCACATCCCTACCCTTGATCCTAGTGCAGCGATTGTGGACTCGGCGCTGAATGCGATCAATGTGGAAGTCGCGTGGGATTCGAATGAGAAATCCAGAGAAGGGGGCGCCATCTCCCACTTCTGGGGAAAGTCGTTTGAAGAATTCGCGATCAAACGTCGACGCGGAGAACTTCTGTTTTTGCCGGATAACTCGATGCTGCGGGAGTTCAGGCACTACTTCGAATGGATCGTGCAACCAAGCGTTGAGAACTATCGCCCCGCTCCCCCCGTTTTGCTCCAGAGGACGAAGCAAACCATCCACCAGTTGGAGGAGATTCCTGGTGTCGAAGCCGCATGCAACAAGGTGCAGATGAATTTCCGAGCGCTCTCCCAGCAGATCCAAACGGAGTCAAAATTGAGAGAAATATACGACGAAATGCGGTCGAATGTGAACTCAGTCATTGAATAGGAAGGCGTCAAGAATTAACCGTCCACCTTCAAGGTGAACGCACCTTGGGGGCGCCCCCCTTGAGGTACCATAACGTATGAAATTCAGTTTCGTGTTGCTTACCTGGAACCGTTACCGATTCCTTGAGCAGTGCCTGAGTGCGTTGCTTCAGAGCATCAGCGATTTGAGCCAATGCGAGATCATCGTACTTGACAACGGGTCGGATGACGGGACACAGGATGTGCTGGAGGGGTATAAGAACCAAGATTTCGTCCGCTTGGTGACTCGCCGAAAAAACATTGGCTTGAATGCGTACAAACGGCTGTTTGGAGCAGCAGTAGGCGAGTACATTATTGAGGTGGACGACGACGTGCTCGAGATACCACCGGCCATCGATCAGATTTTCGCTGACTACTTGCAGACGTATCAAGACTACGGTTACCTTGCCTTGAACGTCTTGCAAAACGACCTTACCAATGGAGCACGCCCAGGGCTTGAGGAATATGTGGAGGACACGCGTGGTGGAATGACAGTCCTACGAGGACCAACCGGTGGATGGTGTGCCAGTTTTCGTAAAGCAGATTACCAAAAAGTACATGGGGATTTTCTTTTGGCCGACCTGCATATGGGATACGGCGAAGACACATTCCTCACCGAGAACCTCGAGCGGCAGCTTTCGCTCAAAAGCGGCATCATCCGCGACGCCTACTGTCTCCACGCGTCCGGCCCAAACTACGCAAAACAGTATGGACATCTCGATCGCGAAATTGAAAAATACGCGGCTTCTAACCTTGACCACTTTGTCGAGGATTACGAAAACCACCGTGATTGATCTACGTGCCGTCGGACGATTCAAACCAAGATACGAAATCAGCATCCTTGAGTAGCGTGGTCTTTTCCCTCGTGGACTTAAACCGATACGGTAGAGGTAAGGAGTTTGAGTCCCCTCGTGGTGTCTACCATTTCACTTAGACCTACCGAATTTGGCCAAAGGCGCGCTACCCGCATCTACCCACATCACTGGAAAGTCGCAGTGGCCATTCTTAAAGCTTCGCCAAAACGTCCTGCGCCTCGCCCGTCCGGCCGCTGCTTTCCTGCGTGAGCAGATCCAGCGTGTTGGGAATTTGGGAGGGTGGAAGTTTGCCATGAACGGTCTTGCGTCAGGCCATAATTCTGGAAATGCAATCTCAAACGAGGTCCTCCCTGCTGACAGTGTGGTCAACAAGACAGATTTCGGACCGGAAAATGTCGCATCTCAACCGGCCTGATGCTCGACTACCTTTGTGGTGGAGTCGTCCGAGTTCTTGTACTCCTGGACCTCCTCGTGTTGAACCACCTGTTCGTCGGCGGGCACGGCGCTGTTCGGTCAGACGAGCGAACTCTTCTTGGCTGACCGCTGCTGGGAGGCCCATCTTGTTGGCAGGTTCGTCACGGACACATCTGTCGACGGCGTGTATGAGCGTTTCCTGCAGCCCGCATCGGGTGGAATCGCTCCGAACGCAGACAGAATAAACAGTGTGCAAACTGATCACGCTAATAGCCGCAAATTTGGCTATACTTAGCTATAATTTGCGGGTCATTTTAAGCGATATAAACCGGTATAGAGCGATATGATCTTGTCGGTGCATATGCATAAAACCCGCGTCAAGAGCGGGGACACGATTAACCGGTTGATTCTAAAGGTTGGCTGAAGGACTTCGCTAGAAAGCCCTACCTCTACGCCAGCATGTCAAACAAGTTTTTTTGATTCAATTAATACCTTCGATATCAATAGCTTGTAGAGATTGTTCAGAGTTTCTGTTGTCTACCTGATACCCCGTTTTACCCCCACTTCACCTCGTTTTTCGAGCTGAATCGCGCTAAATCCGTGAAACTAAGAGCGTCCAGTTGACCGTCCCCTAGCTCACGTTCGCTGTCGTCGCAGTCGAGTGCCCGTGTATCGCGAATCACCGCCACTAACCGCGAAAACCATGGCCTTCGGGAAATGAAAAGCCTTAACTTCGCTGACGGAGCCTCCGACTGCAAACTTGTCACCGACAGATACTCCAATACTCAATGCCATTCACTCTCGTACCTGCGGACCAGCCAACTCTTCTCGAATCCCTAGCGCTTCAGTCTAAGCGGCTAGGCGCAGTCCATTATTTGATTGTTGAAGTCAAAGAGCAAGACCGGCTACCGTTATCCCGCCAAAAGGTGTTGAATCGAACTCGGTTTACGTAGACCAAGACGTCGCCAATTCCATTCGAGATACGAATCGTTGTGTCGTAGGTGCGCCCGCGGTATTCACCGCCCGGTTTGACCGGCTTAGTGTTCTGAGTGAGAATCTCGCTCTGTGCACCCTCATCCCCAATTGCATCGCTCTAAACTGCAGATGCTTCAATAGCTCTTACAGATTTATTGCTCATGTTATTCATGCGAGTGTCGACATATGTGGGTCTGCGCCTCCATTCCCGGCTTCTCCACTGCTCTCTGAAACTCGCTTTTAGTAAGGGCTTCAACGAGCGCATGACTCAATCCTCCACTGGTTGAGGTGGCCTTGGCGACCAGCACGAGGCAATCTTGAGCGGGGAGAGTAGAGGCAAAAAATTGCCTTTGAAGCCGGGGCAGGTGCCAGGCCGGCTCCCGGCACGCTGTTGGCTTCTGGAGTAAGCTCCAAATGGTTCACCAATGCTGAAGGCGAAACCGGCAAATCTTCATTTAGATCGCTTACGGCACTCTGCGCGGTAAACCTTTGTCCAACGATCAGGTCTCGTACCGGTCAACATCTGGAAGAAGGCGCTTTCAGCCTTGTTCAACTTCTCGCCTTCGTCAATCATAGCTAATAGTTTTAAATATTTACCTCGAGCCTTTTCAATGACTGCATCGACACATCGATCACAGGGGCACTGCGGAGTGGTGGTGTGGTTTTGGACTCTGAAAGAGATTTGTTCGATGGCGTCCAGTTCGATATCGCCCGACCGTACATGAGTCAGTTCTTCCCGCTCAGAACGGGACTGCATGGCTACCTGCATACCATTCTCGTCGCGATAACGCGCCCAGCGTGTATTAGCTGCTTTTCGGGCGCTATCGCGCCGCTGCTCCGGGGTTAAAGCTCTAGCGCGGGCTATTCCTCCCTCCCGCGCTAGGGCACTTACCAATAGGTCGTAGTCCTTGGGCATACTTTCCTTTTCCATTGATCAGTTTAGAACACTCCGCATTTCATCCTTGACATATGCGTGCAGCACGCATAACCTTCAACAAGCAATGCGTGCTGCACGCACAGAGATACCCTGCTTTAGCCGAGGCATTGCGAGACCTAGAGCTCCTGATTTGTCCAACACTTTTGCGATTGCACATGTGTGCGAAAAGGGCGATCTGGCTGTCGGACTGTTCTCTAGTGGAAATGATGTCTTTTAAGGATTTGGAGATACCCGAAGCGACCCTGTCGATTTAAACAGTATGAGGTGATCGGATAGCAAATTTTGAACAAGAAGAAGTAGCCGCATAATTTGTTAGTAAGCGTAAGAGCAACGCATTGCGATAGCTATGGCTGCAGTGCAGCCCAAGCCGCGGGGGTGATTTCTGGGACGTGTTGAACAGATGCGTTTGCGAGGCCCGGCAGGATGTCGGCGAGGTATTTGCGGATCGGGATTTTGAGTCGTCGACAGCTTTCCACCACGGAGAGGATCGCGGCGACGCGTGGTCCGGCTTGTTCGCTGCCGATGTGGATCCAGTTAGCTCGACCCACTGCAATTGGGCGCATCGAATTTTCGGCCAGATTGTTGCTCAGCTCCAACTGCGGATAGTCGAGGAAGCGGATGAGTCGTTTCCAGATCGCCAGCGTGTAGCGGCATGCCTGCCCCGCGGCGCTCTTGGGTAACACCGTCTTGCTCATGGCCAGGATGTGATTGCGAATCTCATCGACCAGAAGCGGAGCGAGCTGTTGGCGCAGAGCGTTGCGGGCGGCATGTTCCATGTTCTCTTCCCGTGCTCGGGCATCGATCGCGAACAACTTGTCCATCAGCTGCACTGCGCGTATCGATGCGGCGTCCTGCTTGTTCAGTTTGACTGCGTCCACGAAGTATCTTCTCGCATGAGACCAACACCCTGCATGGACCATCTGCGCTCCGCCCACCCGATCGTACGCGGCGTAGGCATCGGTTTGAAGAAGTCCTTCGAAGTTACCAAGGAAGTTCAGCGGGCCTTCGCGCTTGCGGCTCATGCGGAAGTCGAACACTGTCATTCCGTATGGCGTGCCGTACTGCCACATATAGGCTTGATGATTGGCGCCGCCGCCGTTGTGCGTCTGCACATCGACCGGAGTTTCATCCGCCTGAATGTAACTGCCGGCAAGAAGCTGGCGCTGCATTGCTTTGGCCACGGGCATCAACATCTCTCCGATGGTCATCACCCAGCCGCACATCGTGGCCCGGCTGATGTCGATGCCTGCGTCGCGAAGCAAGGCCACGCTTTGCCGATAGAGTGGGTTGTGGTCGCAGTATTTGTTCACCACCGTGTCGATGATTACGCCATCGGAAACCAGGCTCTTGTCGATGATCCGCGCGGGAAGAGAAGCTGCGGCCACGCCCTGCTCGGGGCACGATTTGCACGCCCGCTTCTCGCGCTTGGTTACCTGCACAAAATAGCGCGCCGGCTCCACGTCCAGCACTTCGCTGACCTCGTAGCCGATCACGTTCGTTGCGTCACCGCAGTGGCCGCATACGCACTGTTCCGGTGTGCAGACGATGATCCGCTCCACCCGAGGCAGGTCGGCAGGAAGCGTTTGACGGCCTGGGTGCTTGCGTTTCGTCTTTTCCGTCGAAGCAGGAGCAAGAACTTCGCGCTCGCTCTCGGCAGCAACTTCCTCGCTGCTGACTCCCGGTTCCTGCTCCAGCAACTCAAGTTGAAGATTGCTTAGCTTCTCGCTGCCCGGTCCATATTTTTCGATCCGCTGCAAGCGAAGACGCTCTCCCAGGATCTGGATCTTCACCTTCGCATAAGCCACCTCATTGGCATAGGCATGCAACCGCCCGCTCACCATCGCAAACAGTGCGTCCGGCAACTGCGTTTTCAGTTGTTCGAGAAGGTCTGCATTGGATGAAGGCTCAGGGATCGAAGCGGACTGCGCGGAAGATGAAATGGTCTCACTCACGATGCATATTTCATAACACGCTCAACCAGCACATGCAATCATGTCGTGCAGCGTTTATAGGGTATCTTGTAACTCTGCTGGTTCCGCATGGCGCGCCGCCCGGTGCCATCTTCGCGGCTCCGTTTTCTTCAGATCGATGCCTCCCAGAAGAAGCGTCAACTCTTCATGAGTCAGCACGATTTTCTTCACCGTACTATCCGCATCCGGCCAACGAAAACAGCCACCGTCTAACTTCTTCGCACACACCCATAGCCCGCTCCCGTCATACACCAGCAGCTTCAGGCGATTGCGCCGCGCATTGGTAAAAAGAAACACATGGCCGCTCTCAGGATCGCCGTTGAGATGATCACGGACAAGGCCATAAAGGCCATTGAAATTCTTTCGCATATCCGTCGCGCCGGCTGCTACATAGATACGCGTCGCAGGTCCAAACCCGAACACCGCCTACGCCCGGTCCAATACGGTCAGCAAACGCTCCAGCGTCCCCGCATCGAATCCACGGCGAACTTCAATCCGCCAGCCGCTGCGCGATTCAACTACCAGCACACCGTCACCATGGCTACCTGCTTGTTCCGAAGTACGCGAAACCAGTTCAACGGGAAGCATCGGTGCAGCCTGTCGTCGCGGCACTTGACGCACACGCCGACGGTATTTATCCAACGCCGCTACAGACAAGCCACGCTGCTGACAGAACGCATCCCGCCGCAACCCGCTGGCCTCGAACTCGGCAACCAGCTTCTCCACCTCAACCCGACTACGCCGCCCGTGCCATCCTCAAAGATCGGAAGAGCACACGTCTGAACTCCAGTCAC
>CAILBQ010000745.1 GCA_903832475.1 uncultured Acidobacteriota bacterium
ATGGCCATCGGATGATGAAGCCAGTTGGCGTCGAGGCCTACATTCGCCACGCCAACGAAACCGCCGTGGGGCTGATGAAAGCTCTTCCCTTCGACGATCTCTTTGACGGGAGTCGAGCGACCCTGCGCACGTAGATCCGTGTCGAGGGCTGTCTTCCACATAGGAACGAGGTAGACCATATGCCGTTGCTGACCGGTGTACTCCTGCGTGATCTGAAGTTCGATGGCCTGGCTGGTGTGCTGCAGCGCGGAGAACAGCGGCGACACCGGCTCGCGCACCTGGAAATCGATCGGGCCGTGCTTGATTTGAATGATTACGTTCGAGTCGAACTTGCCGTCAAGGGCATGGAAGTTATCGAATCCCGCACGGGCTCGGTCGGCTTTCAGGTCATGCCAGTCGAGATGGTTGTTGTAGACGAAGCCGCGATACAAGACCAGGCCGCCGTGTGGCTGGAGGGCGCGCGCAACGCAGTTGGCTGCTTCGGCAGGAGTACGGCCGTATTTGGAAGGACCTACTCTCCCTTCGGAATCCGCCTTGATGACAAAGCCACCGAAATCAGGGATGGCCCTGTAAATTTCATCTACCTTGGACTGCCACCAGGCGGCCACTGCAAGATCGAGAGGATCGAAGGTTGCCAGATGTCCGACCACCTGCGGGCTTGAGAGATCGACGGACAGGGACATACGCACGCCCCATGGCCGAAGGGCATTTGCGATGCGGGCAAACTCTGCAAGCATCTCTGGTGTAAGCGTGCGCAGATCGGAATTGACATTGTTCACCGTGACACCATTGATACCGACCGAGGCAAGAAGGCGACCGTATTCGGCCACACGGGTCAGGTCGCTGCGCACATGACCCGCGTCGAAGAAGATGCTGCGTCCGGCATAGCCTCGCTCAATCGAACCATCAAGATTGTCCCACTGGTTTACCCACCGAATTGGCGAGGCAGGTGTTTCGGTTTCCGGAGTCAAAGGATGTTGCTGCGCGATTTGTTCCAGCACATGGAAAACTCCGTAAAGTTCCGCACGATCGCTGCCGCCGGCAATTATCCAAAAGCGGGAACCCGACACGGTTGCGGATGTGATGGAGAAGGACTCGTCCGATGGCAGGGATGGAGTTGAGAAGCCGGGCAGGATGGTTTTGAGCTCGTCGGGCTTGCCAAGCAGGAAGGCGTCAGATGCAGGAAGTTCTGGGGCGAGCATCATCGACCGTCCCAACATGGTGCGCGTTCCACGCATCAATTCTCTTGCTGCGTGTTCCGCAATCGGAGTGCGGGTACACACGTATACTTTGCGAGGGATGCTTTCAAACAAGGCATTCGCCGATGCAGGCAACGGAGCATAGCGAAGCCATCCTTCAGTACCTGTTTCTGCATAAGCAACAGGCGCCGTCATCGATGAGATAAAAATCAACAGACGGAAGACCCATCGCATTTTCACTCGGAACATCCTCTCTTCTTTCGCCACGCGAACTAAATCATGATACCTGCTTGGGAAAGCACTCTGTACCGTGGTGAAGAAGGTCAGGCACCGCTCCGGTTCGAACGGCAGACTTGCGAGAGAAGTCTCGAACAGCGGCGCTCTGAAAGCTGTTACCTTCATCCGCTGAACCAAGCTATGATTCTTGCGAAAACTATTGTGAAACTTCACGAAAACAAATCACGAGAGAGACCGGAGGCACGGCCGCGAAAAAAGGCTTCCGTCGGCCAAGGCTGGCACGATACAGCTTCGCAAGAGTGCCGCATCAGCCTGCTTCGCCGTTTTCAACGAGCCACTGGATGGGTTGGCTCATTCTGCCTTGCCTTTACCTTCATCGCGATCAAGTCGCATTGCCAGGAACAGGCGACAACTGAAGTAAAGACAAACATCGTCTACGGACACGTATTCGACTCGTCTCATCACGCCGTTGCCGATGCGACGGTACAGGTGCTAGGAACCGGACATGAACCCCTTGCTGAGACCCGGACTGACAAATCAGGCGCCTTCACGCTGAATCTGGCCTTGCATGAAGAACAAACGCTTGTCGCCGAAAAGGCAGGAGAAAAAAGCAGGGCCGTTTCCTGCAGCGTTTCTCACGATTCCACCCATACCGTCTGCGACATCACTTTCGATTCGATGCGGGGAACGAGACTTGGTGACAAGGTCGAGTCGGGCGACAAGATGGAATTTTCGGACCAGCCAAACTTTACGGTGGCTGGCCTCACGGACTGGACAGCTGTCGGTGGTCACGGTACTGATTCCAGCGTTCGCACGAGCGAGGTTCTCGCCCAAGAAGCTCAAGACCTCCCATCCAATCATGAGGAGACAACGGTCTCCCCCGAAGGCACCCTGTCAAGGGAGAGAACTCTTCGCGCGAACCTTTCCGCATCACCTACGAGCATGGATGCAAAGCAACAGCTTGGCGAATTTTATCTAAAGTCGGGCCGGTATACCGAAGCTATCGACTTATTGAGATCGGTTTATGAAATCGAGCCCTCCCGTCGAGGCGTTGCCTATAGTCTGGCCGAAGCATACGCACTGGACGGAGACTTTACACAGGCGGACACACTACTGAAGTCGGTGCTCATTCATAACAATGATTCTCAAACGCATCGGCTCGCAGCTAGAATCGACGAGAAACTTGGCAATCCGCTCGCTGCCGTTCATGAATACGAGATAGCCGTCAGGCTAGATCCAAGCGAGCAGAATTACTTCGACTGGGGATCGGAGTTATTGCTTCACCGCGCGATTCCGGAAGCTCAGCAGGTTTTTTCGAAAGCATCAGAGATTTATCCTCAGTCTACTCGCATTCTCGCAGCTCTAAGTTCCGCGTTGCTAGCAAGTTCTCTCTACCAGCAAGCTGCCGACGCACTCTGCAAAGCATCCGACTTTGAACCAAGCGCGTCGGATTTCTACTTGTTTTTGGGCAAGGTCGAGTCGGCCTCCCCGGCCCCGCTGGCATGTGTCGAGCCCCACATGGCCCGCTTCATAAAAGCCGACCCAGACAACGCTCTCGCCTATTATTTCAGCGCTCTGGACATGTCGAAGCGCCAGGAACAAAACCCGACCGCAAACGGACAAATGCAAATAGAAGCACTTTTGATGAAGGCTACCGTACTGGATCCTCATTGCGGCGATGCCTACCTGCAATTAGGAATTCTAAGTTCGTCTCGCATGCAATTCGAGAAGGCCGTCGACTTCTACAAAACTGCCATTCGCGTAAAACCGCAGCTTTCGGAGGCCCATTATCGTTTGGGCCTCGCTTACGATCGCTTGCACAAGCCCGAACTCGCAAGGCGCGAGTTCGAACTCCACGACACAATGGAGAAAGAGCAGGCCGATATCATTGAAAAGGAAAGAAAGAACATAAAACAATTCCGCACTGGACCGGCAGAAGCAGACAAAACAAGCCGATGAAGGGGATTCTCTATCTCTCGGCAGGGCTATTTTATGTGAGGTTTGTACGTATTTACAATACCGTCGCCTTCACGAATGGTTAGAATCTGATTTGCCTTGACTTGACTAAATCGCTCCACTTTTTGAGTAGTTGGCCACTTGATTTCAATCAAGTCAATGATTTCTGACTTGCCGACGCCAAAGTGCAGTCGCAGGTCGCTTTGCGACATGACGCTCGCGCCGCTATGAACCTCGTCCATTTGAGCATGCTTTCCGGTGACGACTCGGGCACGCGCTCCAATAGCTGTGCGATTACATTTGGTGCCGACCAGTTTTAACTTGATCCAGTTCTGTTTGTTCCCGCCGTCGTTGCGAAGCAGTGAAGGAGTGTCGTTTAAATTGAGGATGAGAGCATCCATATCTCCGTCGTTATCGTAATCGCCGAATGCCGCTCCCCGACTGGAGAATCGCTCGCTAATCCCTGGCCCCATCTCCGCGGATACATCTTTGAAATGACCGTTTCCGAGGTTCTTATACACTAGCCGTGGATTTTTGAAACTCTGTCCAAACTTGTAGTTGTCGATCTCTGGATATACATGCC
>CAILBQ010000746.1 GCA_903832475.1 uncultured Acidobacteriota bacterium
CTATTCCTGGACCCTCATGCTGCTGGTAATTGGCCTTCTCGTCGGCTGTGGCGCGGCATGGCGGTGGGTGAGTCAACAAGATGTGGCAATGCACGAAGACCCGAAAGAAGATCCCAATGAATAACAACTGGAACCTCGCTGCACCTTTCATCGAGGGCTCACTTCTTGGTGCAATGTTTTTTGGGGGGCTTTGGTGGACAATCCAGCGCTCCGTTTCGTCCGCTTACCCCGGGTTGCTGTTCTCCGGAAGCCTCTTCGTTCGGACAGGCATTTTCATTGCCGGTTTGTACTTTGTCTCGCAGCGTGACTGGCGTCGGATGGTGACCTGCCTGTTGGGTTTCATAGCCTCTAGAGTCCTTGTCACAAAATTGTTGAATATCCAAAAAGGTGGTTCCGCAGCCGCTGTGGAAGATGGTGGGCTTTGAATCTTACTTCTGATCAATGGATCCTGTGGCAGCACGGTTTCGTCAAGCTCAATGGAACAGTAGTGACAACCTGGGCCATCATGCTCTTGTTAATCGTTGGAGCGAGACTTATCACTCGGCGGCTGATCACTGAGGGCAAGATCTCTGCCTGGCAAGGTGGACTCGAGATCGTCGTGACAACCGTGCAACAGCAGATCAAAGAAGTCGGTTTGGCTGAAGCCCAGAGGTATCTGCCGTTCCTTGGAACTCTCTTCCTTTTTGTCGCCACGTGCAGCCTTTGCACCGTAATTCCGGGATATGCACCGCCCACTGGATCTCTCTCCACCACAGCGGCGCTGGCGCTGAGCGTATTTGTTGCCGTTCCCATTTTCGGCATTGGGAGGCGGGGTTGGCTCGGATACCTCAGGACCTACACGCAACCCACCATCATCATGCTTCCGTTCAACATCATCAGTGAACTGTCTCGCACGTTGGCATTAGCCGTGCGTCTGTTCGGCAACATGATGAGCGGAGCAATGATCATCGGTATTCTGCTTACGATCACGCCGCTGGTGTTTCCAATCGTGATGACTGCGCTGGGGTTGCTCACTGGCATGGTTCAAGCGTACATCTTCACTGTCTTGGCAGGAGTCTACATCGCGGCGGCAACAACAAGGCCAAAGGTCCAAAAAACAAAGCCGCACACCGCCATTTCCACACCCTCGAAACTTTCCAGCTGAATGCAAGGAGCCTTTATGGATAGCAATACACTCATCGCCGTAGCATCGATCGTGACCGCGGGTCTAACCATCGGGATTGGTTGCATGTGTCCAGCTCTCGGCGAGGGCCGTGCCGTGGCTACCGCTCTCACGTCACTTGCCCAGCAACCGGATGCTTCACCGACAATCACGCGGACGCTCTTCGTCGGTCTGGCCATGATTGAGTCGCTCGCCATCTACTGCTTTGTGGTTTCCATGATTCTCATCTTTGCCAATCCTTTCTGGAGCCATGCAATCGCGACAGCCGGAGGTAAGTAAGCCATGCTGATTGATTGGTTCACCGTTGGTGCGCAGATTGTCAACTTTCTCATCCTGGTGTGGCTCTTGAAGCGCTTTCTATATAAGCCAATCCTGAAGGCTATCGATGCTCGCGAAAAGCGAATCGCCGACCAATACAGCGATGCCCAAACCAAGACCGTGGCAGCGCAGAAAGAGCGGGACGACTTCAAGGCGAAGAACAAGGCCTTCGATGAACAGCGCGACGCCTTATTCAACAAAGCCAAGGATGATTCTAAGAAGGAATGTGATGCGCTGCTTCAGACGGCGATCAAACAGGCGGACGATTACCGCGCTGCGCAAGCTTTGTCACTGAAGCAAGATCAAGCTCGGCTAAGTAATCAAATCAGCCATCTTGCAGCCGCGGAAGTCATCGAAATTGCCAGGAAAACTCTTGGCGACCTTGCGACGGTGACTCTAGAGTCGCGGGTGGAGGAAGTCTTCACCCAGCGCATTCGGCAGATGCAGGGAGATTCAAAGACGCGTATGGGTGAGGCTCTGAAATCTTCTGAGCCGACAGTAGTTCGAAGCTGTTTTAACCTCTCGCCCACGCAACAGGCATCCATCAAGAACGCTGTCAACGAGACCTTTTCTGTAGATTCCCACCTTCAGTTTGAGATATCGTCTGCGTTGCTCTGCGGCATCGAGCTAACGGGAAATGGGCAGCGGCTGGACTGGAACATCTCCGCTTACCTCTCGTCGCTTGATGGGGGCGTGTCCGCGTTGCTGGATGCCGGATCGAACTCTCGGTCTGCTTCTGAAGCAAACAAGATCGTGCCGTCCGGTGGTAAGCCAAAATCCGAAGAAATAGCCAGCAAAGAAGTACATGCTGGTGTCAGTTGACCGCTCCCCAGGGCTTCTTGGATCTCGCATGGGGTCGCGCTTTCACGGGCCTGTACCAGGAACGAGCAGCTTTCAAGGCGCCTTTCGATCTTCGTGAGGTTGGCACGATCAAGAGCGTATCGATGGGAATCGCTATCGTCTCAGGCTTGACCGGGGTCGGATTTGAAGAGATCGTGACCTTTGAATGTGGAATGCAGGGGATAGCCTTCAACCTGGATGAGTTTGAGATTGGCGTCGTCTTGCTTGGCGACTACAGGGAATTGCGAGCCGGTTCTGAAGTGCAACGTACCGGGCGTGTGATGGATGTTCCCGTTGGTAAGGGGCTTCTTGGGCGGGTGGTTGATTCGTTAGGAAATCCGCTGGACGAGCACGGACCAGTAGTTTCTGAAAAGCGCCTTCCGATTGAACGTCCCGCACCGACGATTATGGATCGCGCCCCTGTGTCGATACCTCTTCAAAGCGGGCTCAAAGTCGTTGATGCCCTGGTTCCGATCGGCCGGGGGCAGCGGGAATTGATTCTCGGTGATCGCCAGACGGGCAAAACCTCGATTGCAATTGATACCATTCTGAATCAACGAAATGAGAATGTGGTC
>CAILBQ010000747.1 GCA_903832475.1 uncultured Acidobacteriota bacterium
CGCCGACACCTGCCCCGCCCAATATCCCACCGGCCCCGTCACGCCCGGCGGCCGGCTGTTCCGGCTGTTCGACACCTATCCCAACCTGTACGCCGACCTCTCCGCCGGCTCCGGCCGCACCGCGCTCGCGCGCGACCCGCAGCACGCCGTGCAATTTCTCACCCGTTACGCCGACCGCCTGGTGTTTGGCCGCGACTACTACGAACGCGAACTGCACGACTTCCTCCAGCCCCTCCCGCTCCCGCTGGAGATCATCGAGAAGATCTACTGGGGCAACGCCGAGCGCCTCGTGGCCAGACCCGCATGAGCGCACCCGTCGCGCTCGCCCGCCAGGTCTTCCAGGTGGCCCACCTCACCGGGTCATTCCGACTCCGCTCCGGCACGACCAGTTCGGAGTATTTCGACAAGTACCGTTTCGAGAGCGACCCCATGCTCCTGAAGGAAATCGCCCGCGAGCTTTCGCTCCTTATCACCGTCGATTACGACGCCCTGGCTGGCCTCGAAATGGGCGGCATCCCAATTGCCACAATGCTCTCCCAGTTCACCGGCAAGCCTGCGCTCTTCATCCGGAAAAAGGCGAAAGACTATGGCACGTGCCGTTTCGCCGAAGGTGGCGAAGTGAAGGGCCGGCGACTGTTGCTGGTGGAAGATGTGGTGACCTCAGGCGGCCAGATCATCGAGTCCGCCCGCGCACTGCGCTCCGACGGAGCCGCCATTTCCAATGTGGTCTGTGTCATCGACCGCGAAGCCGGTGGCGTGGCCGCCCTGGCGAAGGAAGGGCTGACCCTGACGAGTCTCTTCACGATGAGCGACCTGAAGAGCTGAGCCGCCAAAATGATCGTCAGTGACTATCAGCCCGCTTGGCCGGATGAATTTCACCGAATCGAGTTGGTCCTGCGCGGAGCGCTTGGAAGCCTTTGCAAGGAAGTTCACCACGTGGGTAGCACGGCCATTCCAACGCTTCCTGCGAAACCTGTCCTGGATATCGACGTCGAACTCGCGTCGCCCGACAGCCTGGCCGAGGTCTCGGCGCGGCTCTCAGGTCTCGGCTATTTCTATCAGGGTGACCTGGGAATTTCCGATCGTCACGCCTACGGCCGTTCATCTGAGACGGTGCCTTGGTCAAGCCCATCTCGGCAGTGGATGAATCATCACCTTTATGTGTGCCCTGCCAGCTCGCGGGAACTCGCCCGTCACTTATGGTTCCGCGACCAGCTGCGGGCCGACGCTCGCCTTCGGGATGAATACCGAGCAATCAAGGAACAGGCACTCGCTCTCGCAGAGGGCGATCGGTCACGTTATGTAGTAGAGAAAGAGCGCTTGGGTCGGGAGTTCTTCCGTCGCGTGCTGGGCGAATCAAAATGACCCATGCTCTTCCGCACCGAAAACCAGAAACGTGACCTCGAATGGAGTTGGCATCGCGGCGACCGGGCGTTCTTCCAAGCCGGAGCCTGCCATATCCTGGCTGATGCATTCCTTCGGAAATTCCCGCAAGCGGGGTTCCGGCCCGTGATGATCCTTCCTGACAAGGGGTTTCGCGGCGGCCACATCGTCGCAGCCAGCCCGGAGCTGATCTTCGACTGGCACGGATTCTCCCGCCGCAAGCCGTATCTCGATCATCACTTTGGCAAGATGCGGCGATTCTTCCCGGGCTGGAATGCGAGTGTCATTGAACTGGACGACTTCATGACTCCTTCATTCTTCCAGAAATTCAATCACCGGTCGCCAGACCAATACTTCCGCAATCCCACGCTACGTGCCGAGGCATTTGTCTCGCGTCTCGTTTCCCGTAATCCGGCGTTCGCCCAGTGATAGACGTCGTCGCAGTCTCGCCGATCGGCCACACGATCTTTTGCGCCTTCTTGCGCCTCTTTGCGGCTCTTTGCGGCCAAACCTCCGAACCGACCCGGCCTTCGTGCGCTTCGCGCCCTTCGCGGCAAAATCTTCCGCCCGGAATCAGGCCGTCAACCCCGTGCCTTCGTCGATCCCGAGGTGGAGATTCATGCACTGAATCGCCGAGCCGGAGGCGCCTTTCCCGAGGTTGTCCAGCCGCGCCATGATCACTGCCCGGTCGCCGTTGGCGAACACGGCGAGGTCGCAGCGGTTGGTGCCGTTGCAGGCCTGCACATCGAAGTAGCCGC
>CAILBQ010000748.1 GCA_903832475.1 uncultured Acidobacteriota bacterium
GCAGAATGACTTCAAATTTGTCATCGGCTACTCCAGCGTGAGCCACATGGGGTTGGTGCTGCTGGGCCTTTTGACGCTGACTCAGATTGGCATCGACGGCGCGGTGCTGCAGATGTTCTCGCATGGCGTGCTGGCCGGGCTGCTCTTCGCCACTGTCGGCCGCATTGTCTACGAGCGAACGCACACGCGCGACCTGGGTGTGTTGAGCAAGCTGCAACTGGGCAAGGCGATGCCCTTTGCCGCCTGGCTGTTCGTGATCGCCGGCATGGCCTCAATGGGCCTGCCCGGCTTCAGCGGGTTTGTCGCAGAGGTGCAGGTGCTGATCGGCGCATGGCGCGCCTTCCCGTGGTTTGCCATCATCGCCGGTGTAGGCATCGTAGTCGGCGTGGCGTACACGTGGAGAGCGATGCAGCGCGCCTTCTTCAGCGACGCGCCAGCGCTCACGGCGGAGGGCGCGGCGGTTCCCGTTCCTGAATACCAGCCGGTGACGTGGGCTGAGAAAGCCGGCGTGATTCTCCTCGTAGGAACCAGTCTAGTCATCGGTCTGTATCCGCGGTTGCTGCTCGACGCCATCGTCCCCGCCGTACAGGCTCTGCCGCACGCGCTGTTGACGGGAGGCCGCTGATGAATACGCTGATGGCTCCCATGAACTACGGCGACCTCTTTCAGATCACACTGCCCGAGACGGTTCTCGAAGTCGTCTCGCTGCTGGTGCTGCTCGTAGATCTTGGACTTCTGCGCAAGAGCACCCAGGCCATGCGCATGGCCACGGCGTGCTTGCTGAGCGTGGCAGGCTGCGCCGTTGCTGGTTTGTGGCTGCTCGCGCATCCGGAGAGCCTAAGCGTGATGCAAGGGGCGCTGGTGGCAACGCCGCTGGTGGCTGCGACGCAAATCGGCATCCTGATCTTGACGGCGCTGGTGCTGCTGCTTAGTGTCAAGGCTGAATTCTCGCGCAACCCCGGTGAGTTCGCGGCCATCGTGTTGCTTGGCACTACGGGTATGCTGCTGCTCACGGCGTCGCGTGATTTGCTGCTGATCTTTGTTGCGCTGGAGCTGCTGAGTCTTTCGCTGTATGTGTTGACGGCATTCGCGAAAAGCTCGGCGGAATCTGCCGAGGCAGCGCTCAAGTATTACTTGTTCGGCGGCATGTCTGCGGCGCTGATGCTGTTTGGCTTCAGCTACCTCTACGGCCTTACCGGCTCAACCAACCTGGCTGAGATTTCGGCGTCGCTGGCTGCGCAAGGAACGACGCCGCTTCTGATCGTGGCGCTGGTGCTGATTGCCGCCGGGTTGGGGTTCAAGGTTGCTGCCGTGCCGTTTCATCTGTGGGCGCCCGATACGTACCAGGGAGCCCCCGCGCCGGTCACCGCTCTCATTGCATCCGGTTCCAAGGTTGCCAGCTTTGCCGTGCTCATTGCGCTCACCACTGCAGTTCTTCCTGCCGCCGCACCGTTGCGCGGAGCATCTTGGATTGTGTTGCTGGTTTGGATGTCCGCCGGCTCGATTCTGCTGGGCAATCTGGGTGCGCTGGTGCAGACCAGCGTGCGCCGCCTGCTCGCCTACTCGGCCATCGCCCACGCCGGATACATGCTGCTCGGCATCGCCGCCAACACTTCGCAAAGCGGCGCCGCGGTCCTGTACTATGCGCTGACCTACGCGCTGACTACGGTAGGCGCCTTCGGCGTAATCGGCATCGTGGAACGAACCGCGGGCAGCGATCGCATGGATGCCTTCGCGGGTCTGAGCCGGCGCAACCCGGTGCTGGCAGGGGCGATGTTTTTCTTCCTGCTGTCCCTGGCGGGCATTCCCCCGCTGGTCGGCTTCTGGGCCAAGTTCAATCTCTTTGCCGCGGTCCTGCATTCGACGACGTCGGGAACGTGGGGTTTTGGCATGGTGGCCTTCGCCCTGGCTGCAAGCGCCATCTCTCTCTACTACTACCTGCAGGTGTTGAAGCGCATGTACGTGCTGAAGCCGATAGACTCCGCGCCGCTCGAGGCTTCGGCTCTCGAACTGACAACGCTGTTCGTCATTGCAATCGCCGTAGTCTTGCTCGGCATCTTCCCTGGCTTGCTAAGCGCATGGATCCCGCTCGGCTAGCACTCCTGAAACAAGTCTCTTACTGCGGTCCGCGAAGCACGGTGCAGACCGAGGCGCAGACAGGGCCGCCGATATTGAAGGTGGCCGCGTGCTCTGCGTTCGGGACCTGCAATGCAGCGGGAACTTTGCCCAGCAGTTGCCACGAAGCCCAGCCGATCATGGCGATCCCTGTTGCACCTACCGGATGTCCCTTGGCGATCAGGCCGCCTGACGTGTTGATTCCGCAATCGCCCGCGATGCCGGAGGATTCATCCTTCCAAAAATAAGTACCTCGGCCCGGCTTGGCCTTGCCCAGGATCTCTGTTCCCAGAGCTCCCATCACGGTAAAGCAATCGTGAATCTCAGCGGCTTGAATCTCTTGCGCGGAAATGCCTGCCATGGCATACGCTGAATGCATCGCGCGATAGGCGCCGGCTGGCTCCAGCACGTGTCGCAGTTGATGCTGCAACGGATCGACGGCCTGCCCCCAGCCCGCGATCTGCACGCAATCATGCTTGTCCACGCCGAGCCTCACGAGCCCATCTTCCGTGGCCAGAATGATCGCCGCGTAGCCATCGGTGATCTGTGAGCAGTCGTAGGTTTTCAGCGGCAGGCCTTCCACGAGATAGCGATTCGGCCCGGCGATGGTGGTGGCCTGCTCCAGCGTCAGCGGTACCTTCATCTGCGCATACGGATTGTGCATGGCGTATGCGTATTCCTGCACCGCGATGGCAGCCAGGTCCGCTTCCGTCACGCCCCACGTCTCCTGGTAGAGCTGCATGATCTCGGCAAAGATGTGCGGGAACACAAATGTCTTTCCATCGCGTTCGTTGGGATCGGAGAAGTAGCCGAGCGCTTCACCGACCCGCTTGCCATCGGCGCGGCCTTCATCATCACGCATCTTCTCGAGACCGACCGCGATGGCGGTTTCGCCGAGGCCGGCCTGCAATTTGTAAATGCCCGAAAGCACCGCCTGGCCACCCGATGCGCAGGCATTTTCGACAGCCTCAAGCGGCTTGCCTTCCATGCCGGGAACGCCGGCCAGCAAACCGGCCATCAGCCCCTGCTGATGCAGCGAAAAATTGCAGGCTGAGGCGATGGCCCCGCAGTCGATCAGCTCGGGGGTAACGCCGATTTCGGTGCAGACTTCGCTGACGGCGCAGGCAATCATGCGTTCCTGCGTCATGGCCAGCAACTTGCCGAATTTCGATTGGTGGTAGGCGGCAATATAGATCGGTTTCATGGTTAAAGTCCCGGATTCCTTGTGAGAACGGAGCCAAACGTAGCGCGGCTCAGCCTCGCGGAGAATACCATAGCCAAGCCCACGCGCGAGCGGATAGGATGACGATGCTTATGGCCTTTGCCACCTCATCAAAGCGAGTCGATGCACACCAGCATTTCTGGCGATACAGCGACGCCGAATTTGGCTGGATCAACGATGCCATGGCCGCCATCCGTCGTGATTTTCTGCCATCCGACTTGAAGCCTTTGCTGGACCAATCGTATATTCATGCCACCGTGGCGGTCCAAGCGCGGCAGTCGCTCGAAGAAACAGATTGGCTGCTGGCGCTGGCCGCTGAAAACACCTGGATCGAAGGCGTTGTTGGCTGGGTTCCGCTCGTCGATTCCGATGTGGAGGCTACGATTGAGAGACTTTCCTCAACCAAGACGCTGCGCGGCGTTCGTCATGTTCTGCAGGCCGAACCGGATGCCTACATGGAGCGGATCGACTTCAATGCAGGATTGGACCTCCTGCGTCGCTATGGCCTTACCTATGATCTGCTGGTGCTTGAGCATCAGTTGCCCGCCGCCATCGCGCTGGTCGATCTTCACCCCAACCTGCCCATCGTGCTCGATCACCTGGCCAAGCCTTTGATCGCGGCTCACGCGATCGAGCCGTGGCGAAGCAACATTCGTGAGCTCGGCCGCCGGCCACACGTTTGCTGCAAACTCTCCGGCATGGTGACCGAAGCGGATTTCAGCGCGTGGACAGCTGACGATCTTCTACCCTATGTTGAAACAGCGCTGGAAGCCTTTGGCCCGGAGCGATTGATGTTCGGTTCCGATTGGCCGGTCTGTACGGTTGCAAGCGCTTATTCACGATGGGTAGACACTGTCGAACAGTTCATCCGCACACTTAGCATCGGCGAGCAGCAGCAAATCATGGGTGAAAATGCGGAAGGGTTCTATAACCTATCTTCGATCGTTTGAGAATGTTGTTGCATAACTCCACAGGAAGAATAGCGAGGCAAAGAAGGCGTGAACATAACCCCATCGGGCCAGGGCTCACTTGCGAAACACTCCTCAGACGAAAGACTTCGTCTGGTCCCCGCCGGACGCATGCTGCCGTTCGTCCTGGTGACGGCTCTGTTCTTTTTGTGGGGCGTGCCCAACAACCTGAACGACATCTTGATTCGCCAGTTCATGAAGTCGTTCGAGATCAGCCGGCTGCAGGCAGGGCTGGTGCAATCGGCCTTCTACATGGGGTACTTCACCCTCGCCATCCCGGCTGGCCTGATGATGCGCCGGGCGGGCTACAAGGCCGGCATCCTCACCGGGCTTTGTCTTTACGGCACAGGCTGCTTTCTCTTCTGGCCTGCGGCGATTGTCGGGCAGTATTGGTTCTTCCTCACGGCGCTATTTGTCATTGCCAGTGGTCTGGCTTTTCTGGAGACGGCATCCAGCCCGTTCATCGCACAGATCGGCGCATCGGAAAACTCCGCGCAGCGCTTGAATCTTTCGCAATCCTTCAATCCGCTGGGCAGCATCTCGGCGGTCCTGATTGGCAGCCGATTCATCTTCTCCGGCGTCGAGCTCAAGCCTGCCGAGATCGCTCAAATGACGGCCGCGCATACGTATCAGGCCTATCTGCGATCGGAGACACTGCGCGTCATTGTGCCCTACCTGATTCTTGGCGGAGTAGTGCTGTTCTGGGCGTTTCTCATCGCGCGCACGCCTTTCCCGCATGTCGGCCTGGATTATTCCCAGGCGACGCTTTCGAGAGATCACTCTCGCCCGTTGTGGATGCGAAAGCATTTTGTCGGCGCGGTGTTTGCTCAGTTTTTATATGTCGGCGCGCAGGTGGGAACGGCGAGCTATCTCATTCAGTATGTGCAGTCCTACACGGGCCTCCCTGAGCGAAGCGCCGGCTTCTGGCTAACCGGCGCGCTGGCGGCCTTCACCGTGGGACGCTTTGCCTCGACCGCGTTGTTGCGCTATGTACAGGCAAATCACTTGCTGGGCGCTTTCGCGTTGATCAATGCCTGCATCGCTCTGTTTATCACGACGCATCCCGGATGGGTCGGCGTGTATTTCCTGATCGCCGCGCACTTCTTCATGTCGATGATGTTTCCGACGATCTTCGCGCTGGGCATCAAGGGACTGGGTACACGCACCAAGACCGGGGGGTCGATCCTGGTCATGTCGATCATTGGCGGCGCGGCCTTGACGCCCATCATGGGCAAGATTGCGGACACATCCAACGCTGTCGCGCCGGCCTACATCGTGCCTGCGGTCTGCTTTGTCGGCATTGCGCTATATGCGTGGCTGGGCGCGCGGCAACGGGATGAGGAATTGGCTGAGTAAGCCTTGATTTGGATTTAGCCAGCGACGACAGGGTTGGTCAGCTCACCCAGGCCTTCAACAGAGACGGTCACGGTTTCCCCGGCGCGCAGCCAGCGCTTTGGCGTGCGGCCCAGGCCTACGCCCGCCGGCGTGCCGGTGCTGACGATGTCGCCCGGCAAGAGCGGCGTGATCGACGAAATGTATTCGATCAGCTCGGGGATGCGGAAGATCAGCTCGCGCGTGTTCGAATTCTGCAGGATCTCGCCGTCAATCGCGAGCGAAATACCGAGCGCGTGCGGGTCGGTGATTTCATCGGCAGTCACGATGGCCGGCCCCAGCGGGCAGAAGGTCGGTAGGCTTTTCGACAGCGACCATTGCGATGTCGAGAACTGAATGTCGCGCGCGCTTACGTCGTTCAGAATGGTGTATCCGTACACGTGCTCCATCGCGTGCTCCGCGAAAATCCGGTATCCGCCTTTGCCGATGACGAAAGCAAACTCCGCCTCGTAGTCCGGCTCGTTGGTGATAGGCGGCAGCACGATGGCCTCGCCGGTCGCGATAATCGACGGAGCCATCTTGAAAAAGACCACGGGAAACTTGGGCAGCTCCATCTTCGATTCAGCCGCGTGGTCGCGATAGTTCAACCCAATGCAGAAGATGCGCGGAGGATTGCTCAGCGGTGCGTGAATCTTGACTGCCGACAGAGGATAGCGATCGGAGGAAAGCTCCGGCGCGACCGTGCTCGTAATCACTTCGAGCGTACTTGCGAATCCCGCGTTGTGCAGATCCACCACTTCCGCGGTGTCGTCGAGCAGATATCCAGGGCGCTCCGCGCCACCCGCAACAGAAAACGAAACAAGCTTCATGCAAAACTCCAAATGAGATTCAGGCAGCCGTCCAGCCGCCGTCGAGGGTGAACAGGGAACCGCTGATGAAGCCGGCTTCGCGCGAAGAGAGATAGCGCACCATGGAAGCCACTTCTTCGGGCTGGCCGAGCCGGCCCATGGGCTGGCGCGCCTTCAACTCTTCGCGAATCTTTTCCTTCTCATGCGCGTGGTACTTGTCCAGGTAGCCTTCGACGAAGGGTGTCTCGACCGTGCCGGGGCAAATGGCGTTGACGCGCAGCTCTTTCGCATACTCGACGGCAAGCTGGCGGGTCATGGCCAGCACCGCGCCCTTGCTGGTGCAGTAGGCAAATCGCTGCTTAATGCCGATCATGCCGGCCACGGAACCGATGTTCACAATGCAGCCCTTGGCCGGGCTGGCCAGCAGCAAGTCGAGCAATCGCTGGGTGACCAGGAACATCGATTTCACGTTCACGGTCATCAACCGGTCGAAGTCCTCAGCCTGCGTCGTTGCAATGCTGCCCACATGGCCGATGCCGGCATTGTTGACAAGAATATCCAGCTTCCCGATTTGTCGGGCTGCCTCATCGATCGATTCAGCCGAAGTCACATCCATGCGCACCGCCTGCGCGTTGCCGAGAGTGGCAGCCAGTTTCTGCGCCGCTTCGAGGTTGATGTCGGCGATCCATACGAAGGCTCCAGCACGGATCAGTTCCCGCGAGGTGGCTTCACCGATGCCGCTGGCGCCGCCGGTGATCAAGGCCTGCAAGCCGTCGAGACGAAATGCTTGATCCTGCGTCGGAGAGATTGGTTGGTTTGTCATGCGGAGGGGCTTTCCGTCAGAAAAGGTTCGAGCTTCTGGCTGCCGTCGCGCTGTTTCACCAGTATTTGCACTTTGCCCTCGGCTGCTTCGAGCTCCTGCTTGCAGGTGGCCGAGAGGTTCACGCCTTCTTCGAATAGTTTGAGGGAATCTTCGAGCGCCAGGTCGCCCTGCTCCAGCTGCCCGACGATCACTTCCAGTTTCTTGAGCGACTCTTCAAAGTTCGCCATGCCGTGTAGAACTCCTTCGAAAACGAATGCTTCAGCGAACCAGCTGGGTGGTTTCGGGCAGCACGGAAGCGATGACTTCCGCTGCCAGCGCGTAGCGGCCAAACGGTGCGCTCACCTGCACGCCCTGCACCATGGGCTGCGCTTCGGTCAGCATTTCGCGGGCGATGGCCACGCCCTCGACCCGCGCCGCCTCAGGGTTTTGCGCCTGGGCCATGCGCAGCATCACCGCCTCGGGCATGGAAACGCGCAGGTCGTTGCGCATGAATTCGGCGTTGCGCAGGCTGGTCAACGGCCAGATACCGGCGATGACGGGAATGCGAAATTCTTCGATGCGGCGCAGAAAAGTCTCCAGCAGGCGCAGGTCAAAAACCGGCTGTGTGATGGCATACTCGGCCCCCGCTTCGACCTTCCAGGCAAAGCGGCGCAGTTCCTGCTCAATGTCGGGCACTCCCGGATTGGCAGCCACCCCAAGAGTGAAATTGGTCGACGCGCCGATGGAATTGCCGCCGATATCCAGGCCATGATTCAGACGGCGCACAATATTGACCAGCCCGATGGCGTCGACATCGAACACAGCCGTCGCGTCGGGATAATTGCCCAGCTTGGGTGGGTCGCCGGTTAGACACAGGATGTTTTTCAGCCCTATCGACGAAGCTCCCAGCAGGTCCGACTGGATGCTGAGCACATTGCGGTCGCGGCAGGTGTAGTGCAGCACCGTTTCAATGCCCGTATGCTGCTGGATCTGAATGCACAGGCTCTGTGCGCTCATTCGAGGCGACGCGCGCGGCGAATCGGGCACGTTGATGGCATGCACGCCGAGCGAAGCCAGGAGGCGGGCGCCTTCAATTTCTTTATTGCAGTTGATGCCGCGCGGCGGCACGATCTCGACCAGCGATACGAATGCATGCTCGGCCAGCAGCGCTCCAATGCGCGAGCGCGCGCTCAGCGGGACAGGTGCGACTTCCGTTGCGAGCGAGGTAGACGGCTGGCCAGTGACTTCGATGCCGGAAGTATCGGCGGTGTTCGTCCGGGCGTCCGCGCGGGCCTGCGCATCAATGGCCCGAATCGCGGACTTCATGGCGCGAATGTGGTTTGGCGTCGTGCCGCAGCAGCCGCCCACGTACTGGGCGCCGGCCTTGAGCGCCTTGCGGGCAAAGCTGGCCATGTACTCCGGCGAACATAGATAGATGTTGCGGCCTTCGACAGCCCGTGGCATGCCGGCGTTGGGCATGGCCACCAGCGGCAGCTGTGTCGCCTCGCGCATGGCTTCAATGGCGGTCAGCACGGTTGCCGGCCCGGTGGAGCAGTTGCAGCCGATCACGTCGGCACCCCACTCCGTCAGCAATGCGGCGGCCTGCGCCGGTGAGGTCCCGTCGAGGCAATTGCCGTCGTCGTCGACCGTCACCATGACGAAGATGGGCAGCCCTGGCGCGGCCCCCTTGGCAGCCAGCAATGCCTCGCGCGCTTCATTCAAGGCCGGCATGGTTTCGATCATCAGCATGTCGGCGCCGGCTTCGAAAAGCGCGGCAATCTGCTCGGTAAAGGCGGCGCGGGCTTCTTCCAGGCCGGTCTTTCCCAGAGGCTCGAGATGTACGCCCAGCGGCCCGACCGAACCAGCCACCCAGGCATCGCCAGCCTGCTTCTCCTTCAGATGGTCGGCAGCCTCGCGGGCCAGGCGCACGCCAGCTTCGTTGATCTCGGCGGTGCGGCTGGCCAGCCCGTGGCGCGCCAGGCGAAAGCGGTTGGCGCCGAAAGTGTTGGTTTCGAGGATCTCCGCACCACTCTGCAGATATTCCTCGTGAATCGACAGGATCAGGGCGGGATCGGACAGATTCAGCTCGTCGTAGCAGCGGTTGATGAAGACGCCCCGACCGTAGAGCACGGTTCCCATGGCTCCGTCGCAGAGCACCGGCCGCTGTCCAAAAATGTCCTTCAAGGATTCCACGTTGAGTCCCATGCTATCGCGTTTGGCGGTCCAATGTCGTGATGCGGCGTTGGTTCGGCACGTTGGCGTCGCAGCCATGCAGGTTCTGTGCTTCCGAGCGCATGGGAAGTGCGTCCAAGAAGCAGCGGCCCATCGTTTTCGCAGCGCGGTTTCGAGTTCAGATCAGGCTTGCCGTCGCAGTCGCCAGGATCGCGCTCGACGCCGAGTCCACCGGGGATGAACTCTGAGCAGTGCCCCGCTTTGTTATACTTTGCCAGTCAGCTCGTTCAATTGAGGTATAGGATTTTGAAGAAGAGAAGTCTCGTAATTTCCGCCCTGGCGGCCATGGTGACCGCGGGTATTCTGGCGGGCTGCGGGAATAATTACTATTTTGCGGGTCGCGTTTTGCCTCCCAGCGGCATCGCCAATCGGGTGCTTATCGCCATTCAGAACCCCACGCCCGCCAGCCGCGGAGCGCTGCAGTTTGTCGATGCGTATTATGACATTCGTCAAAATTATCGCGACACCATCCCCTACTTCAGCATTTCCGGTTACAGCGGCGCGCTGCCCGTTACCATTCAGAATCTGCCCGAAGAACAGATAGGCGCAGTGTACGGTTCGGGAGACGGCAGTTTCGCGGCAGTAAATTACGCCAAAGAGAGCTCCGGAGGCTCGATTGCCTCGCTAGGAACCCTTTCCCGCAGCATCTTTGTCTCTCGCAACCAGTTGTACGTCATTGCCGCCGACTCTCAGGCTCACATTCTGACTGTTGTAGACAGGACCGCCGGGCGTACTTACAGCCTCGGACTGCCGGGCGTGTACCGCGTGACTGTCAACCCTGGCGGGTCGGTAATGATGGCCTTTGTGCAGAACTCCAACTACGCTTACTATCCGCGCAAGCTGCAGTCCAGTGAGTCGGCCTACCTGGCCGGGTATTACACCAGCCACAACAACACCTGGCCGCAGCCTTTCGTGGATTGCGAGCCGCAAAATCTGCCCGGCATGTGCCTGGCCCAGATGCAGAGTCCGGATCACCTCAATTCCAACATCAATGCGTACTATGGCGCGCCGCTCAGCTTTGACCGGCCGGTAAAGGCCATGTGGTCTTCAGACGGCAGCACGGCGTACATCCTGAACTGCGGAGCGGAATGCGGGGGAACTGCTTCGTCCATCACAGTTCTGCCCACTGCGCCCCTGAACGTTCAGAGTGGCCAGCAGTCCGGACAACTGCCCACCACCGCGGCTCTTTCAACGCTGACCACCGCCATTCCTGGCGGCGCCAGCAACGCTCTCATCAACAGCGAAACCATGTACGTGATGGGACAGGAACTCATGCCGGACGGTCTTTTTGCCGGCAACCTGACCGTGGTCGACCTCACCAATAGTGCTCCGGGGCTTCCGCTGCCCACGCCGGGCGCGCCCATCCCGGTCAGCGATGGAGCTCCCGGCCAGCGCACACGCATGATCCTGGCCGACGACAACACGCTGTGGCTGGGTACGATTCGCTGCTCCCAGGGCGAACGCGCCGCCACCGGCCAGCCCTTCGGCTGCCTGACCATGTTCAACACCTCGACCAACACGGTAACGATGATCGAGCCGTATATCGGCGACGCGACAGGTATTGCCGCGGTGACCGGTCTGCACAAAATCTATACGGCCGAAGGCGGCCAGGTGTATATCTACTCCACAGTCGACGGGTCGTCGATCGATAACCAGTTCGTGACGGTTACCGGCACCGCCTACGACGTGGCCTACATGGACGCGATTACCGATTCAGACAACACCGTCTATTAGCGCCATGTCGACACCGGCAGGCACTACAGGCGACGGCCAGGGCAAAGGCGGAAACTCCGCTGGCGACCTGGCCGTTGTTGTCTCTGGCGTGGATGTTCTGGCCATTGCCGCCCACCGCGACGACGTCGAACAGACCTGCGGAGGAACACTGCTGCGCATGGCCGCCCGTGGCCTGCGTACCGGCATCCTCGACCTGACGCAGGGGGAATCGGGTACTCGCGGCAGTGCCGCCGAGCGCGCCGCCGAAGCCGCCGAAGCAGCGCGCCTGCTCAAGGTGAGCTATCGCGAAGCTCTCGACCTTCCCGACGGCGCCATCTCCAACACGCTGGAAAATCGGCTGAAAATTGCCCGCGTGATTCGCGAACTGAAGCCGCGCGTGGTCATCCTGCCCTACTGGGAAGCGCGTCACCCCGACCACGCAACCTGCGGCACACTGGGCTACGAGGCGTGCTTCGTCGCAGGACTGGCCAAGATGCAGGCCGGAACCGCGCCGCCGCATCGACCGTTCAAGATCATTTATGCGAGCCTCTACGCGGATGTGCGCCCCAGCTTCATTGTCGACATCACGCCGTTTATCGAGCAGCGACATGCATCGCTGATTTCCTATCAATCGCAGTACGCCAATCAGGCCCAGGGCGGGGGACTGTTCGTTCCCGAAGAAGAGATTCGCGAGCGCACTTTTGCCGAGGCGCGGCACTACGGTCTGCTGGCCGGCGTTCGCTATGGCGAACCTTTCGTTCAGCGCGAAGTAGGCCTGGTCGACGACGTGACACTGATCCCTGTGCAGTCCATTTGATCTGTCTGTGCGGAATAAACGGCGTCGAACTGCTTATAACAATTGCTTATCAAACTTAGAATTAGAATCACTTTGTCTTATAGCTGCTAATCCGCGACAATCGCTCTATGACGAACCAGACGTGGAATCCCACCGCCTACGCCGATACTGGCAGCTTTGTCCCCGCGCTCGGAGCCGGCGTGCTGGAATGGCTGGCGCCGTTGCCGGGGGAGCGCATCCTCGATCTGGGCTGCGGCGATGGCCAGCTTACCGGTAAGATCGTGGCCCTGGGAGCCGAGGTGGTCGGTGTCGACGCGTCGGAAGCCATGATCGCCGCAGCGCACAGCCGCGGCATCGACGCGCGGCTGGTCAACGCCGAGGCGCTGTCCTTTGCAGCCGAGTTCGATGCGGTCTTCTCCAACGCCGCCCTGCACTGGGTGCGCGATCAGGATGCCATGCTGGCCGGGGTGCGTCGGGCGCTCAAGCCGGGCGGCCGATTTGTGGCTGAGATGGGCGGCCACGGCAACATCGCCGCCATTCGCGTGGCGCTGATCGCCGTGCTCGA
>CAILBQ010000749.1 GCA_903832475.1 uncultured Acidobacteriota bacterium
GACACAACTTCAGTTCAGCCTTGTTTGAGGTGCAGATGCTGGGCGCTGGAGATTGCAGGCCCAGTGATAATCTGTAGGGGATATGACGTCAAAAACCCTTCGAACTTCCGGCTGGCTCGCCGTTGTTGCGGTGCTTATTTTGACCGGCGGGTGCGGAACGCTCCTGGCGCAGACCGAAGATGTCCAGGGGCTCCGGATTAAGGAATTACACACGCCACCAGCTGCAAGCCCATTTGTGCTGGATGCTCAAAATCCAAAAATTGAGGGTCTGACCTTCCTCCCTCCGGAATCGATGTCGGCGGTCGACCGAACTCTTGTTGAAGCGAACGAGAACGAGATCGTTCAGCGTGCCGAACGACAGGGTTTCAGTCTGTCGGCTTCAGCGTCCGGATCAGAGGGCTGGGGTTATGAACAAGCGATCTGCCCTGCCTTCCCTCAACACGTAATTCTTGAATACAGCCGCGGCAACAGGCAGGGAGACATCACGCTTTTCTCTGTGGTCATACCCCGGGGTGAGGGGCATGTTCGCGTGATTCCAGCCCGGCGTCGGGGCTACTCACTCTCCACTCCTGTTGCCTCCAACGATCTGACCATCAATGATTTCAATCACATTGTTCTCGAAGAAGGACTGCGCGCACCCTGGAGCGCTCACCGCACCACCAAGGCGCTGGCGGAGCGTCCAGCCTTCGGCAATGCGGACTGGCTCACACTGGGGCTCTGCTACTCGGCATTGGCGAGTGGGCACGTGCGCGCCGCTCTCCAGGCCGAGAATCCGGCACAAGAGACATATCCGCTGGCCATCCCTGCTCAACTTCGCGTTTCAGGTCACGGTGAGGCAGAGGTGTGGTTCGCTGATGCGACTCCCGAAGCACGATCGATGGAATGGCAGCTTCGCTTTGCCGGTGATGGGAGGCTGCTCAAGGTCCGACACGTGAAGTCAAATCTGCTTCAGCCGGTCCCAGTGAAGGGCCAGATCCTTGATGTGCCTTCTATCGCCGGCAAGAGATGAACGCGAGCAAGTCAACCTATTCACACCCGCCCGATTCATTTTGTTCGACTCGCCTTCAGTGCAAGTACGCACGAATCGAACTGTCGGCAAACGGTGCTGCGACAAACGTCAAGAGAAAGACACCCAGGCACAGCAAAGCCAGCAAATTCCGGCCCCCCACAGGCTGATCGTTGGCGACATTGGGGTGACGCATGGCCGGGATCCAAAGCAGGGCTCCCCAGAAGACCCAGCCAACCCAAAAGAAGATACCGAAGCCAATCAGAACAAACGGAAGAACGCGCGTCATCCATCGATGCCATCGGGGAGAGACCGCAAACAGAATGTGTCCGCCGTCGAGCTGGCCAGCAGGAATCAGGTTCAGTGCCGTGATGAAGAGGCCGATCCACCCGGACAGGAACACGGGATGTATCAACGTGGACCGAAATGCAGGCATCTCCAAGAAGGTCGCCGAAACAATCGGCCTCCCGACGGCTTGCACAAGGTGATGCATCAGGGTCAATGTGACCGGCTCGCCGAAATGGATGAGCGGCTTTACGGTGACGCGAGAAATGGGATGAGACAACATCCAGCCTGCGAAAACCGCTAGCAGCGAAGCAGCATAACCAGCAAGCGGTCCGTAGGCGCCTACGTCCATCAGTGCCTGCCGATTGGGGATCCGGCTGCGAATTTGGATGACGGCTCCCGCAGTTCCGCTCAGCGTTGGAGCCGGCAAAACCCACGGTAACGTACAGCGAATGCCATGCGCCTTGCATGCGAAGTAATGGCCAAATTCGTGAGTCAGCAGGATAGCCAGCAAAGTTAGGGAGAATGGCCATCCCAACTGGAATCGGCTTGGCTGTTGGACCAACCACGGCCAGGGCCACAGGTCTGACTCACTGACGACGGAGGGAACGCCATCCCGAAAGTTCTGCATGTACCGCGCGCCGATTGCTGTCGTGGTGATGACACTGATCAACAACAGGATGAAGGGCAAAACATATTGCTTGAACCGGGACGGTCCTTGCTGAAACCGGGGTCGAATCTCCGGGAGTAGCTGAACGGATCCCTGGAGAGCATCCTGCTCGTGGGTCAAAGTACGGATTCCTGTTTCTTATAGGAAGATAGAGAAGAACATCCATTTCTACTATGGCTTGAAGCGACCCACACGATGTCTCTTCCCGATGTGACCTCTTCCAAGAAGTTAACCTCGGGCGGGACGAGCAACTTCGGACTCCAGAACGTGTAATTCTTTGCCCGGCTTGAATCGCACGGCTTTGCCTGGGGCGATGCTCACTTCCGTACCGGTACGAGGGTTACGTCCAATGCCGGTTTTGCGAGGTCGAACACTGAACACACCGAACCCGCGGAGCTCGATTCGATCGCCGTCCGCCAGCGCTTTCTTCAGACCTTCAAACACAGTATCGACGGCCGCTTCGGCCTTGGCGCGCGGCAAACCGGTCCGCTCGATGACGTGGTGCACAATATCCTGCTTGATCAAAGTAATGCCCTCTTCGTCAGTTTGAAATGTGATGGACGCCCAATAGCCTACTGGCGCGATGCTATTGTGAGTTGCCGCCGTTGTCAATCCTCGCGTACTCCAATAATATAAACAACTTAGAGCATCGTCAGAATGGGATTGTGCGGAACGACTTCGAGTGAAACGTTTTTGGGTCAAATCCGCAGCGCACCGTCGCCGCCTCTTCCGTTGATGCCTCAGAATTCAGCATTTCAATGCCCTGGAAGGGCCAGCTTGGGCTATGGCCGAGAGGATTTCGCATAATGTCGATTCAAAGTGATCGTTGGATAAGAGAACAGGCACTGGAACATGGGATGATCGAACCCTTCAGCGAAAAGCAGGTGCGCGAGGGCGTAATCTCCTACGGATTGTCTTCCTATGGCTATGACCTCCGCGTCTCCGACGAATTCAAGATTTTTACCAATGTCAACAGCGCCATTATCGATCCGAAGGCCTTTGATGAAAGGTCGTTCGTCAGCGTTCAGGCCGAATCGGTAATTGTGCCACCGAACTCGTTCGCGTTGGCCCGTTCTATCGAGTATTTCCGCATTCCCCGCGATGTGATCAGCGTTTGCGTCGGCAAGTCTACCTATGCGCGCTGTGGAATTATCGTGAACGTCACTCCATTTGAACCGGAATGGGAAGGCTTCGTGACTCTGGAAATTTCCAATACCACTCCACTCCCGGCGAGAATTTATGCTAACGAAGGACTTTGTCAGATTCTTTTCTTTCGCGGATCAGAACCTTGCGAAGTTAGCTATGCCGACCGAAAGGGTAAGTATCAAAAGCAGCAGGGCATCGTGCTTCCCAGGCTTTGAGACAGTCCCAATATGGGAATAGAGGACAACGCTTTGTTCCCCCCTGTCGCGCCGTGTGTCGAGCGTCACGGTCGAAGCCAATTCAATTCGTCATGCTCTTGCAAGACTTCAACCTGAGCCATCTGCGCCAACCTCGGCATCTTCCCGAGAACGGAGTCCTACTTCACTCATCGGGCCAATGTCGGGGGACGGGACCGTGGATAGTGATGGCTGTAGGCAAAAATGCGTGAGTGTAGGTTTGGTCGCGCCTGAACCGATTCGCCGTGCCGGGTTGGTGAGCGTATTCGAGAACCATCCTTATATTCGTATCGTCCGTGGCGAACTGGACCGGCTCGTTTCGGATAGCTCCCTGCAATATCTCATCCTCGATTTGAGTTCCAATAGCGGGTGGATCAAAGTGCTCTTCAGCGTGCGCCGAAGGCGCCGGGACATTCGACAGATCATCGTCGGCCCCTCCGGCGACGACGAGCATGTTTTACAGTCGCTCTCAGCTGGTGCGCGGGCTTTCCTGGATTCAAACAGCGGGCCTCTCGCAGTGCGTCAAGCTGTCGAATGCGTCATCGACGGCATGATCTGGGCGCCGCGCCGACTCATGTCGGTGCTGATTGATCGCCTTCTCGTGAGTGCAGCCAACCCCAGTGCCAGGTCCAACCCGACAGAAAAGGAAGTGGCAACTACCTTTGCTTCGTCGACATCAACCTTGAGCCCCCGAGAGGTCGAGGTTTTGCAGCTCATTGGCTTGGCGCACTCCAATCGCGAGATCGCCCAGCTGCTCGGCATTGAAGAACGAACTGTAAAAGCGCACGTCGCAAACCTTTTCAGGAAAACAGGCATGGAAAACCGGGTTTCTCTCTTGATGCGAGCGTCGCAGCGAGACCCCCAGGTGCCGGCTGAAGCTGATTAATCGGAGTTCAGCGATAGGCTTTCAGCCGGTGCGACTTGCCAAGTTAAAAATTAAATTACGCGATTTGGTTACTTAAGTATGTTACTTAGAGACAGTGACCCACCGGTATCTTGTGCCGATTTCAGTCACTCCCGATAATCGCACTAGTAACAACGCAGATCTGGGGAAGGACTTTCCTGCACTACGGAAACCGCAGCGCAGGAAAGTCCTCTTTTTTACCAGAACGATGTATTGAAGAACCTTCAAGTAAACCATCTATTGAAAGAACTACACTTCCATCCAACCAAAGTACCCAGAATCGCGTCATATCTATATCGGTACGCAGTAGTGGTGAAGTTTCCAGAATCAGGCTGATTCCACTCGATTCAGTGTATTCTGGCTGGCGGCAAGGTTCGTCATTTGCACCTTTCCCACTCAAGTCGTCGGCAATTCCACGAATTTGCAGTAGTCACACCACGGAGGCTAACCACCTCCCATGAACGAGGAGCTACGCATGAAGAAGTTTCTATCCCCATTTCTCGCCCTTAGTTTGGGCCTCTTGATCCCCGGCTCTGCTTTCGCAGCTGCATCCCATGAAGACTTACAGGATCGGATGGACGCCGCCAAGGTTGTACTCGACCAGATTCTGACCACTCCTGACAACACAATCCCCTTGAATATTTTGGAACAGGCGACGTGTGTTGCCGTGATCCCCTCGCTGAAGAAAGGCGCTTTCCTTGTAGGCGCGGAATATGGCCGCGGTGTTGTAACCTGCCGCACGGGTCACGGTTGGAGCGCGCCAGTTTTCATCACCCTGGCAGGCGGCTCCTTCGGTTTCCAAATCGGCGGCCAAGCTACGGACTTGATCCTCGTGGCTGTCAATGATCGCGGATTTCAGGATCTGCTAAAGAGCAAGTTCAAGTTGGGTGGGGACGTGGGCGCCGCGGCGGGGCCTGTCGGCCGCAACTCACAAGCCGCCACCGATTGGAAAATGAATGCTGAGTTGCTAACCTACTCGCGCAGCAAAGGACTGTTCGCAGGCATCGATTTGAACGGCGCATCCGTGACACAGAGCACCGACGACACCGAAACCTATTACGGTCAGGCGCACAGCTTCCAGAGCATTCTGAAGGGTGACGTCCCTGTTCCGCAGGGCGCCGAGGCCTTCGTTCGCACTGTGGCCAAGGCCTTCATCGATGCCAAGGCCAATCACTAGATCGATCGCAGTATCGCAGCACGGATGGGGCGGCCTTCGAGCCGCCCCATCCTTTTCTCTTGCGGGATGGCGTCGGCCTGCCTCAGAAGTCTGTGCAGTTACACTGGGTGTGGCGACCCTTGCCTGCTAGCGGAGCGATGGAACGAATTCAGTTTGTCCTGGTGTGGTGCATAGCGCGGGCGCTGGGCTGGCTTCCGCGCCCAATTGCGCGCGCCATCGGTGCGGCCTTGGGCTTGGTTGTGTATATATGCCTTTCCAGGCTGCGTCAGACCGGCCAGCGCAATCTGAAGCTGGCATTTCCCCAAGCCTC
>CAILBQ010000750.1 GCA_903832475.1 uncultured Acidobacteriota bacterium
CATTGAGCCAGAAGGCGCGAAGAAGTTTCTAGCTAGTCCGCAATTACACTTCACTGACTGGCGTAAGCTGGACGATCTCATGGAAGTGATACCGGGCACAAAGCCGCTGACCATCCACGAGCTGCACGCGCTTGCGGTAGAGGAGTCCCGGAAGAGAGGTTTACCTTACGATTTTTGCCGACGGAATTTGGCGTCAATGGGACAGGACGATAAATGGGAAAGAGACCTGAGAAAGCTATTCGATGATCAGGCATGCACTCTCTTTCTTTGCTGCCTGACTGAACGTTGGAATTCGGGTGCAATGTGGGCGTTGTATGCTGCCGAGCACACTGGCATTGTTTTCGGAATAAAATCTAAAGACCTGCCGGAACGCGCACGTCGCCTGGGAAAAGTGGAGTATTCGCAAGTGCGGCCCTTGATGCCGATTGGAAAAACTGATGTCGACATTCTCACTAAGGCAGTGATCACGAAATCCAAAGATTGGGATTATCAAGATGAATGGCGCGCCGCTTCAGGCAGCGGTGAGATCGAACCGCTATCGCCGGGTGCGGTAGCCGAGATTATCGTTGGTTATGATGCGGCTCCTAACCTTGTTGAGGCTGTCAGAAAATTTGTGAAAATTTCCCCATCGACGCGTATCTTTCATGCATACCCGCACCCACAGCGCCACGAGATGGAGCGTAAGAAACTAAAGCCATTGACGAGATAGAAATTGGCAGAGCCAGATCCGCCCGAGGGCACAGGATTTTTCGCAGTCGGCCCTTACCTCGGTAGCCTTGCCTGCCGTAGCGCTCGTACCTGAATGAAGGTACCAATTGATGTGATTTAAACGCGCACGTAGACAGGCTATGGGACCCGTGTGAAGTAGATGGTACCAAAGGTGATTTTTGGGACGGGGTTCCCCTTAACCGAATTTTGGATGCGGTTTCCATGCACTCGCGACCCCTCACCAATTCGGCATAGGCCCGCCACTCTGGAGGCTGCTGCCAAGCCTACATTTTCTGCATGGGTTAGGGAGGGGTGGAATTCTAGAAATCCGCTGCCTATCGTCAGTTGATAGCTAGCCGATAGGAAAAGGGCGGGGTTTACTGGCGATTTGGATACCTTCTCAATGGCCCGATATTTCGACGGAAACCGCCCAACCTGGCCCGATTGATTCATCGGCAGGGGGATATTGATCCACAGGCACAAATATCGGACAGAAAACGGACAGTCGTTTTTCTCGTTAGAAAATTACAACACGTAACTCATTGGTTGTAAATGGCTGCCCAAGGAGGGATCCGAGACAAAATTTTGCGGATCTCGATGCCCTTCGAGAAGCGAAAATATCTGACGGGAGAAACGAGCGCGAGCGGCCTGGCGAAACACTCGCCAATTCGTCGAGCTTCTGATCCTTGGTCGGTAGTCCTAAAAGTACAGACGTGGGCTAGGCTACTTAAGGAGGGAAGGGTGGCTTCGTGTGCAGAAATAGCTAGAAGGGAAGGTATTACGCCCGCCCGTGTCTCCCAGCTTTGGCCGCTGTCTGAGATCACAAGAGGGCAGGCGGAGAAAGCTATGGCGGAGAGCAATGGAAGGGAGCTTAGCCTTCGAAGATTGATCAGAGTGGCTCGGAATCCCGATGTGAAATGACGAGACTCGGGGAGTGGAAGATTTGGCCTCAGGGTAACTAAATGGCCGCGGTCGAGTTGCCCCAAATGAGCCAATGTGGCGCGGACAATTTGGTTTCTTTTAGTTACTCAATTCCAGGCAGGCTAGTCGTTTGCCGGCGTCACCCGGGGCGGTCACACCATCAAGAAACACACCCAAACCTCAATCGATAATCACGCGGGCTGACCTTCAAGTTCCTTTGGAAAGTGGTTCGCATGCGTTCCGTGCTTCCAAATCCAATTTGGTCCGAAATTTCATCGACTGATTTATCCGTGCACTCCAGCAGCCGTCTGGCTTCCTCAAGACGCATGAACTCAATGGCCTTCGAGGGAGTTCGTCCCGTCGTCGCGGTGTAGACCCTCGCAAAATTTCGGGGGCTCATGCCGGCATGCGCGGCGAGTTGATCAACGTTCAGATTCCGATCTCCGAGCCGTACAATCGCCCACTCGTGTAATTTCGCGAAAGTATTTTTGCCCGCTATTTGCGCTTCAAGCATCGTGCGGAACTGCGATTGCCCACCCGGTCGCTTCATGAAAACGACATGTTGACGGGCGATGGCCATTGCCAAATCGCGGCCATAGTCCTGCTCCACGAGCGCAAGGGCGAGGTCGATACCGGCTGTCACGCCGGCCGATGACCAGATCGGTCCGTCTTCGATATAGATCGGATCCTCTTCGACCTTCACTCCGGGATTCTCCTCCTGCAACGCGGCGCAGTGCGCCCAGTGAGTAACCATGCGGCGACCTTCGGCCAATCCAGACGCAGCGAGGAGTCTTCCTCCCGCACAAATTGAACAGACCCGGCGCGCGCGTCGTCCTTCGCGCGCGATCCAGGAGAGGAGCTTTCGGTCGGATACCTGTGGGCTGTGCTCCCGGTAGCCCTTTGGCTTGGAAAGCGTGGAGTGGTCCGACCCTGTGGACCTAAAAGGAAGTTGGTGCTTTGGGTGGCCGCCTAGCGTTCATCCTTGCGAGGGGTCAACGTCGGGACCGAGGTCAACTGGTCCCGAGCGCGAGCCTGCCCCCGGTGGCCACGTTTGGATCTTAGGCGAACTTTCCTGAGTGCCGGGCAAATCAGGACCAACAGTCATGGTTTCGACGTCTTCCAATCCTAAACTCGGCAGCGAAAAGCCGAAGTGCCTGATCTATGCCCGCGTTTCAGACGAAGAACAGGCGAACAAGACGTTTTCGTCGGTCCACGCCCAGTTAGCTGGTGGGCGGCGGATGGCAGAGGACGAATCCCTTGGTATCATCGAAGAAATTGCCGACGAAGGTGCATCAGGAAAAAACCTGAACCGTCCGGGCATGAAAAGACTGATATCCATTTTAAAAACGGAGCAGATTTCAGTATTGATCGCTACGAGGCTGGATCGTCTGTCGCGAGACGCGGTGCACACGGAGTATCTAATTCAACTTTGTAGCGAGCGGGG
>CAILBQ010000751.1 GCA_903832475.1 uncultured Acidobacteriota bacterium
GGATCACCTGCGTCCTGCTTAAATACCGCGTCCCCAACACCGGCCCCTACCCCAAATCGCCTGCGGCCCTCGAAGACGCCCAGCGCGCCGTTGGACTCGTGCGCCAGCACGCCGCGGAATGGAAGATCGATCCCCACCGCGTCGGCGTCCTCGGCTTCTCCGCCGGAGCTCACCTGGCTGCCGCCCTCGGCACCCACTACGACAAGCGTCTCTACCCACCCCAGGACGCAGCCGACCAGCTGAGCTGCCGTCCCGACTTTGCCTTCATCCTTTACCCCGGCTATCTCGCCCTGGAAGAGAAAAACTTCGCCGCCAACGCCGACATCCAGCCCACAGCGCAGAATCCGCCTACCTTCATCCTGCAGGCCGAGAACGACCCCGTCCACATCGAAAACTCGACGGTGTATTTTCTTCAATTGAAGAACGCAAAAGTCCCGGCCGAGCTTCACATCTACGCCGAAGGCGGCCACGGCTTCGGCCTGCGTCCCACGGAAATGCCCATCACCCACTGGCCAACAATCGCGGAAACCTGGCTCCAGACCATCCACATGCTCGCGCCCAGCAAGCCCTGACAGTCGCAATCTGAGGGCGAACCATGGGCCAGCTACAATCGCCCTATCCCCTGCTTAACAACCATGCCCGCCGACCCATCCATTTCCGCTCTCCTGCGCAGCTCCCCGGCCTTCGCCCAGCTCTCGCCCGAGCGCGCCGAGGAACTCATCGCTCTCACCAGCGAGCGCACTCTCACCCCCGGCGAATACCTCGCCCACGAAGGCGATCCCGGCGACGAGCTTTGCCTTATTGTTTCCGGCAGCCTCACCCTCAGCCGGCGCTCCTCCCGCTCGGCCGAGTCCCCCGAAGAAGCACCCCTCCCCCTCGGCTTGGCAGGTCCGGGCAGCATCGTCGGCGAACTCGGCCTGCTCACAGGCCACGCCCACGCAGCCTCCATCCAGGCAGACCAGCCAACCGTGATCCGCGCCTTGAGCGCTTTCAATTTTGAACAGCTCTGCACGCAACACCCTACCGAAATGGCGCCCACCATCGCCTGGATGGCCGACCGCCTCGACGCCTTTCAGATCGCCTCCACCGTCGATGAGAGCCCGCTTTTCGGCGGCCTCTCCAGCGAAGCGCGCCGCGATCTCGCCGCGGCCTGCACCCGCATCGACCTGAAAGCCGCCCAGATCCTATTCCACGCCGGCGACCGGGGAGATGCTCTTTACTTGATCCTCAGCGGCCGCATCCACATCGTTCGCGATGGGGCCGCAAGCGCAACCAAAAGCGCCGTCGACCCCCAGGTCCCGCCTGACGTACTTGCCGAACTCGGCAAAGGCGACGTCTTCGGAAAGCTCTCCCTGCTCACCGGCGAAACCCGCTCCGCCACCGCCCTTGCCATCCGCGACTCCCACCTCGCCCGCCTCGATAAAGCCGCCTTCGATCGCCTCGTCGCCGCCTATCCCGTCGAGATCCTCGGCCTCTTCACCCGCCAGTTCGCCAACCGGCTCAGAGAACGCAATCTCGCCCGCCGCTCCGCCTCCGACGCACGCCCACCTCTGGCCATTGCCGTACTCCCCCTTACGATGAATGAGCAAACCGGCGGCGCCCGCGAATTCACCCTCGAACTGGTTCGCCAGCTCTCCGCCTTCGGCCCCACCCTCCATCTCAACCGCGCCGTCATCAGCCGCGTCTTCCGCGAAAATCGCTGGGATCACCTCGCCCAACCCCTCACCCCGTCGGCACAATCCAATCTCGACTCCGGCAAGATCAGCGAAGTCGCCGAACGCCGCCTGCTCGCCTGGCTCGACGACCTCGAATCCCTCTATCGCCACATCGTCTACGAAGCCGACTACCAGACCGGCATCTCCGAGAGCGCCTGGACCGCGCGTTGCCTTCGCCAGGCCGACGTTCTGCTGGTCGTTGCCGGCAGTCCCGCCGACCCGCAGAACAGCGAAAAAACCATGGTCCGCCTCACCCAGAAGGCGCTGCCCTCGGTCCAGACCACCCTCGTCCTCATCCACCCCGACGGCCCCGGCAGCATTTCCCACACTCACCTCTGGAAAAAGTCGCTCGGCATCGCGGAACACCATCACATCCGCCGGACGGACAACAAAATCCAAGCCACGGATGTGGCACGCGTCGCGCGCGCTCTCAACCGCCAATCCGTAGGCCTCGTTCTCGGCGGCGGATTTGCACTGGGTCTCGCCCACATCGGCGTCGTCGATGCTATGCGCGATCTCGACATCCCCATCGACTTCGTCGGCGGCACCAGCATGGGAGCCATCATCGCCGCCGCCTGTGCCCAGGAATTCACCCACGACCAGATGCTCGAAGTCATGGACAAAGGCTGCGCCCAGGCCCTCAAAGGCGACTACACCCTGCCCATCGTCTCCCTGCTGACCGGCCGCAAAGTCACGGCGGCGCTAGGCAAGTATCTAGAGCACCTCGACATCGAAGACCTCTGGCTGCCCTACTTTGCCATCTCCGCCAGCCTCGTCCAGGCCCGCATGGTCGTCCACCGCAACGGCAGCGCCCTGCGCAGCGTCCTCGCCTCCTGCCGCGCCCCCGGCATGTTCCCGCCCCTCGGCTGGGACGGCGACGTCCTGGTCGACGGAGGCCTGGTCAACAACATTCCCGCCGACGTCATGCGCACGTGCGTCAGCTCCGGCCTGGTCTTCGCCGCCGACGTTTCTCCTGAGTCGGAATTTCTCGGTGCGGAAGGCGCCAACGCTGCCAACCCTCAATTCGGCATGGACTTGTCCGGCTGGCCCATCGCCCGCCACAACCTGAACCCATTTCGCCGCGCTCCCGGCAAGACCACCCTCGCCGGCATTCTCATGCGTTTGATCCGCCTCGGCGGCGTCAGCCATCAGCAGCAGATCCGCGCCGCCGCCGACCTCTACATGACCATCCCGCTCGAGCGCTTCTCCGTCAAAGACTTCCACCGCGGTGAAGAAATGTCCAAGATTGGCCGAGACCACGCCCTCAAAGAACTTCAAGCCTGGATCGCTGAAAACGGTCGCCCCTGGCTTGGCGGCTGAGCGACATTCTACGTACACCCCACCTGGTGCGCAAAGCAATTAGACGGACCCGTTTTAGTGAATCGCCACCTCGTGAATCCTTAAGAAGACTCAAGCAACGGGAATCCAGCCGTTTTCCGCGAACAATTTGGCAAGCGCCTCTTGGTTGTCCACACCTGGGGGGAGAGCGAAGACGGGGCCGACGACTTCAAAATCATGTCCAGCATTTCCATTTGGAGGCCTTCCGTCATCGGCCAGTTGCTGCTCGTAATTGTTGACCACATCTGACATCCCAGTCCCATCCTTCCGATGTCTATCTAGCCATAACCGTACTCTTAATCGGGATTCAACGGTAGGACGGCGCAGAGAAAAGGCGCTGAAAAGAGCCAAATCTGTAATCCCAAATGTTTACTCCATTTTTGCAGCCTCTTCACATCCCCATTCCTCACCTAGATTGCAGGCCCTCCTCCAAAGTTCGCGGGACCGGGGAACATTCCTGTCGACAAGTCCTCCATATTGGTAAGCTAGCGCGGCAGTAACGCAACCGTCTTTGTCGGATAGACTACAGGCCCTCGCGCTCAGCCACACCGACTCGATTGCATCCTTGGGAACCCCGCTACCGACGTCATACATATAGGAAAGTCTCATGCAGCCCACAGCGTCTCCGGCGTCGCACATAGTCTTGAAAAAGAAAGCCGCACGAACGGGGTCTTTTGCGATGCGGGTTCCAAGATCGTACATTTCCCCAGCCTCTAAGCAGCCCCGCATATCGCCTTCAGAACATGCTCTTGAGTTGAGTTCGATTTCTCGAGAAAAAAAAGTTCTCGCTCGTTGCGGATCAGTTGCCATAGCCGCGACACCCAGATTTCCGCAACTTATCGCAGAACCCTTGTTGCAACCTTGTACAAAGTAAAATTCCGCGCGGCTGTGGTCCTCTTCGACACCTAGTCCTATGTCGTACATGCC
>CAILBQ010000752.1 GCA_903832475.1 uncultured Acidobacteriota bacterium
GCAACCAGAAGAATGAACCCTCGGTTCGTGACTCGTTCAAAGCCCAATCGATAAATTTGTCGCGCTGACCGAGCGAAAGAGGACCGCGCCCGTAGCTGCTCGGGACCGCTGGAAATGTTCGCCAACGCCCAGGCCTCCAACAAATCCAGCTCACCAGCACCGGCAACTGGAAGCCGTCTGTCGTATTCGAAAAAGCCCGAAATCCTGAAGGACTTGAATTCCGGTTGCTGGGTTTGCTTGAGGGGACGCCCTCGAGCACCAGGTAAAACGGGTCTACCGCCGGAATGGAAACAACCAGGTGGGAGACTAAGTCGTTCACAGAGCGGCTTGATCCTCGGGCATGAGCCGGATCAGGAGGACACACGCCGTGCCTCGGTCGCCAGACGGTTCCATCCCTTGCCCAAAGCTTCCCGGGCCAATTCTTCGAGTCTTCGGCGGCGCTCGGCGGGTTGATTCTGCTGCTGAGCTACGAGGATTTGGGCTTCCATCTCCAGAGGCCCAAAACCGTAGCGTCGCGCTTCCTGCACAGTTGTCCTTAGCTGGTCTACTGCCGCTTGCCGGTGGCTTTGGGCGATCCGAACGCGACAGAGATTCAGAGTTGCAATGAGCCGGGGAGCCGGATCGGCCTGTGCTTTCGCTTCGGCCATGGCCTGCTCAGAAGCAACTGCCGCTGCATCGATACTGCCTTGTTTGAGCCGGGTTCGTGCGAGTTCCGACAGCACGATGGCGGCTTGCGAGTGATCCTTGGCCTTGGACGCGATTTCCGCTGCTTCCTGAAGAGGAATTATCGCCTGCTGGACTTGGCCTGTCTCCCGTAAGGTCACTCCGACAGAAAGCTTAGCCGAGGCGAGAAGCTCTGGCTCATCCATTCCCTGGAGCGTTTGAAGAGCCGCTTCGTATGCGTGCAATGCGGCGGCCGTGTCGTTGGCGGCGAACGATACATCGCCTTCTCCAATCTGCGACGCAGCGATGCCCCTTGCGTAACCGATCTTGCGCTGGATCTCCTCGGAGCGTTTGAAGTCCGCGGACGCATGGACAAGATCGCCTTGCTCTACCTCTATGTTGCCGAGGTTGCTCAGAGTGGAAGCGACGCCGCGCTGATCGTCTGATTTCTGGAAAAGGTCAAGGCCTTGTCGGTTGCTTTGCAGTGCGCCGGAGAGGTCCCCCTGGGCGGCCTGCACATTGGCGATATTGCCGATGACGCTGCCAATGCCTGAATCCCAATTGATCTGGCGGTATCCAGCCAGCGCGTCCTTGTAATTCTTCAGGCTCTCCGCGAAATTGCCCTGGCTGTAATAACTATTTCCGACGCGCTCGAGGGCGATGGCGGTGTCGCGGACATGTCCGAGTTGGCGAAATGCTTCTGTCGCGGCCAGGAAGCTCTTGCGGGCCTCGTCCATTTGCTCGCGGTCGTACAGCACGTCGCCATGAATGAGCAAGGCTATTCCCACGCCCAGCTTGTCTCCGGCAGCGCGATAAAGCGTCTCTGCCTCGGAGGAGGCGGCCAGCGCCTCGGTGGCCTGGTCGAGGTGCTCGAGGGCTGAGGCTTTCATCCACAAGGCTTGTGCTCTGACAAGTGTTTGATCCAGCTCGGCGCCGATCTTGAGTGCGCGGTCGGCTGCCTCAATCATTTTGTGAAAATTGCCAATCTGCAGTTGGGCGTTTGCTTCTGCGAGTTCGATGCGCGCCTGATCCGCCTTGGGCAGCCCGGTCTTGCGCAACTTGTCAATGGTAGCCAGGGCGTCACCTGGATGGCTTCCCGCAGACTGCGCGTGGGCCAGGCGCAGACCATAGTCCAGGTCGTCGGGATAAAAGGTAAGCAAAGAGCGGAAGAGTTCGATGGCATGAGGCCAGTCGGCGGAGAGTGAGGCCAGTTGTCCCTGCATGCTCAGGAGCTCCTGGCGGGGAAGGCCGGTGCCGAGTTTCACGGCGCGGCTGGCTTCCGCACGGGCCTCGTTTTCATAGCCCAGGGCGTGCCATGCATCAGCCAGGGCCAGGTGAGTGCCGGCGTGGGAGGGATCCAGGCTGGCAGCTCTGAGCAGCAAATCCCTGGCGCCGCGCGGGTCAAAGTCGCGTAAACGGGACAAGCCTTCGGCGTATAGTTGGGCGGCAGCCGGGTCCTGGGGCAGGGTCCGGCGAACGGAGGTCGCGGTTTCCGCCGAAATTTCTCCAATGCCCAGCCGCTGGCGTAGTTGTGACCCGCTCGCTGAGACCAGGGAAAAGAGGTCTGTGGCAGCTCCGGTTTCGACCAGAGCAACCGGCGGCGCGTCGGAATCCAACACCTCCATGTGCAGGTCGAGTCTGATCCGCGGCGCCGTCGCATTCCGCTCTCGCGCTACAGCATAAGACCCAAAGACAATCATGTCTGCGCCGAGCTTGTTTCCGTAGGCAATCAGGCTATCGCGGGAGGGTGAGTTTGAAGGTGGTTCGGCCAGTCCGGCGCGTGCCACCTCTTCGCCGGAGATGACGCGCACCCGGTCGCTGGTTGAGAGTTCCGTGGTCAGCATCTCGGCCAGCGCTGTGGAGAGCCAGCGGTCTTCTGGCGAGTTTGTCAGGTTGCGCAAACCAATGACCGCGACGGTTCGGCGCACCACCGTGTGAGCGCCCACCGGGGGGGCCAGAACCCTGGGGAGGCTGCGGCGAAACACGTACACCGGGACGGCGATGCAGGCCGTGGCCAGTCCGACCCCAAGCGCCAAACGGATCCACGGCATCTTCCACCAGGTGGGGGCAGCGATTGGGGGAGGGAAGTCGAGGTTCGGTTGAGGGACAGCCTCGGTGGGCGCGGGTGAGCTGGTTTCGAAGACCACCGGTTGGGCGGGTTCGGAGCGGGTCACCGGCGCGATGAATTGGTAGCCGCGCCGAGGCAAAGTTGCGATATAGACGGGTGCGCTGGCGTCGTCGCGCAGAGCTTCCCGCAACTTGCTCACGGCGACCCGCAGGCTCTTGTCGAACTCGACGTAGGTGTTGCCGGGCCAGAGATGCGACTGGATTTCTTCGCGGGTAACCACGGTGCCCGCCCTGGACAGCAGGAGCACCAGCAACTTGAAGGGCTGCTCCTGAATGGGAATGACATAGCCGCGGCGCGTCAGCCTTCCACGTTCCGTATCGACTTCAAAGTCCGCAAAGCCGTACGTCGCAGACATGGTTTCTACGTCTCCAGAGGCTCTCAGGCAGACCCAGGTGGGTTGGGATGGTGCAAGCGTACCACAAACGGGCCTGCCTCGGCTTTCCAATGAGGCCGCAATAGAAACAAAGCACGTGATTTAGCTGTTAACAACTGGTTTACGCAGGGATAACTTGCCTATATCGCTCGGCGAACGCGAAATAAGGGGCAGCCATGAAAACCCCATGCGTTTCACCTCGTCTCCTTGCCTCGTATCGAACGCTTCGCTCGGCGTTTGCCGTTCGCCTTCAACCCTTGATCACGATTGGAATCCGCACCTTCTTCCTCGTCCCTCTGGTTTTGAGTGTGGTTGCAACAGCTGGCCTCTCTGAAGAGAACCACGTTGTCGCCCGCTACATCGGGACGGCGGGAGCTGTCCACGGACTTGGCGGCGAGTCTGTAAGGCTGGTCGCCGCCGCGACCCAGGCTACCCCGTCCGCCCCTGTCCTTACCTTCAATCCAGCGGCGGTTGGGGTGAATCCCTCGTCCGCCCAGACCTTGACCGCGACTTTCGCAGTCTCCGGCTACTCCGGCAGCTTTACCCCGACCGCGACTTTGCATTTCGGCCTCAATTACTCGATCGGAGCAGTAACCTGCACCGACAGCGGCACTGGAGAAACCTGCTCCGTCCCGATCAAGTTTGTGCCCATGTATCCGGGCGGCCGAAGAGACGCTGTCTTCCTTACCGATGGGACGACGCGGCTGGCCACCGTCCTGCTCGGCGGTGTGGGCCAGGCGCCCTTTGCCTTTACTCAGACGGCGTCCAGCATCGTCTCCTCTACGCCCTTTCCCGGCGAATACCTCTACCAGTCGCAGACGGATGAAGACGGGACCTTGTATGTCCTCACCTACGATCACAACATCGGCGTGGTGACCAAAGCAGGCGTGGCTTCGATCATTTCGCTCACTGGAAATCCTTACGTCTACAGCTTCTCGCTCGATGGCGCAGGC
>CAILBQ010000753.1 GCA_903832475.1 uncultured Acidobacteriota bacterium
ATCCGGTGTACTCTCGCCTCGCTCTTCAGGCAGCGTTGCGTTTGAATGACTCGGACTTCCACAAACGTCATTCCTTTGCGGCAGTTCCCACATGGTCGCCGCGCCACACATATTCAAGCGCCTCCGGCAACGTCTGCTCTCTCACCGCGCGATCCACATGCCCCGCATTTCGCGCGAAGACAAACTGATAGTGATATCCTTTGGCCGCCAGCACTTTGGCCATCTCTTCATTCGCCACCACCCAGTCATGCATGCCGTCGCGCATGACATTTGGATTGAAGAGATCGCGGTCTCCTACTTCCATCCAGATGCGCAGCGGCTTGGCAGGTTGATTCGGAATCAGATGCTCGTGAAACTCCCAGGCACCATGAGGAGTCTTCTCGTCGTAAGGCCATTGCTGGTTCACGAAGGTTCCGGAGTAGGTCAGAACCCGATGATAGAGCTCGGGGTGATACCAGGCCATGATGAGCGCGCACGATCCGCCAGAACTGCCGCCTGTCGTAGCGCGCCCCTCCGGATCCTTGGTCAGCTTCACATGAGCCTCTGCTTCCACGCGCGGTAAAACTTCAGCCTCGACGAATTCCGCGTAGCGGCCAGACATGGTGTCGTACTCCAGGCCACGCTCGCTGCCTTGTGCGTCGCCGCTCCCGTTTCCAATCGAAATCACAATCATGGCCGGCAGCCGATGCTCTTGAATCAACCGGTCAACCGCAGTGAACAGCAGCGAGTCTGGTCCATCCGCTCCAACCATGAACGGAGCTTCCGTGCCCCCGACGTATCCCTTTGGCACGTAGGCGGCGACTTTCCGTGTATACGGCGCAGGATGGCTTGTCGAAACTACCAGCCGCTCCGGGTGCTGCGCATCAGGCGTTCCGAACGTCTTCGGCTCTCTTGCGATTCCAGGAAAGAATTTGCTGTCCGCTGAATTCATCGTGAACTCAATCACGCGCCCATCCATCGCCCCGCCTGCGTCCATTTCCGCGGCCGGCTTGTGCGTTGGCCCGAGAATAAAATTTCCATCTTGATCGGAAAGTGCGTTCATTCCATCCGGCAGTTCTTTGGCCGAGACGTATCCAGGCGTACGTGCATCGCGGGTCGGAGGCGTCGGCCTGACCACAATTGCAGCCGCCGGCGCCGTTTGCGCCGTCGCCGATACTGATACAACCCACATGAATCCGAGTGCACACAGAAGACGTAGCATACAACTCCTTGGATGACCGGTGCTTGCATTCTGCTCGCCGCGATCTTCAAACACGAGAATTGTAGTGGATTGCTCTTCTTCACCGCCCTCTGATCTGACGCAGGAGATACCGGTCCCACTTGGAGCGGCCTGCAAATTACATTTATGATGGAGTTAGAACGGTGACTATCTCTATGTCCAAACGTGAATTTCAGACCGAAGTCAGTCAGCTCCTCCAGCTAATCATCCACTCCCTTTACTCCCACCCCGAAATTTTCCTTCGCGAGCTTATTTCAAACTCTTCCGACGCGCTCGACAAGCTGCGTCATCTGACGCTCACCGACGAGGCGTACAAATCCCTGCCCTTCGAGCCGCGTATCGACCTGGAGCTCAACGAAGAAAACAAGACTCTCACCATTGCGGACACCGGCATTGGCATGAACGAGGAAGACC
>CAILBQ010000754.1 GCA_903832475.1 uncultured Acidobacteriota bacterium
CGAGATCACTTCATTCCCTCCGGCTGTGACCTTGCCTTTCACGTTTGCAGAGAGCGTCCCGGCCGTCACGGCTGCAGCGATGGCCGCGTTCAAAGATCCAACTGTATTTCCCGCAACTGCGGTGTACGTGAATGTGTTGCCCGTTGAACTATCCTTGATGCTGGTGACAGACCCAGCAGTCAAAGCAGTAGCCGAGGTGAGAGAGGTTTGCGTTGAACTGTAGCTGGTTGCAGGAACAATCGGAACCGTAGCGTTGTTGATCGCTGTTGCAAGTTGCGCATACGTTTCGCCCGCTGTCGTATTGATTGTCGCGGTGCCTGAACTGCTGGTCAAAACGACGCTATTCGCGCCAAGCGATGAGCCCGTCGGAAGATCTGAGGACGTCCAGCTGTTCCCGGTATAGTTCTGCGACGTGATCGAAAAATCATTGGCACTGCCGATCTTGTTGCTGATGATAGCCAGCCTGGATCCTGTCGGATCACTCACAACGGAAGCGGTGACTCCAAGTGCGGCATCTCCATTGATAGCAGTGGCGATATCGTTCAAGTTATCGCCCGTGTTCCCGGTTCCTGTGGGAATAGTCAGAGTGGCGCCCGATGTCGTTGTCAGAGTCATCGACGAAGCTGGCAGCGCGGCCGTTGGGCTATTCGCCAGATCGGAGTACCAGGCCGCTGTACTGGCCAGGCTGTTCACCACGATGGTGTGAACACCGGCTAAAGTTCCGGTAGCCGCAGTCGCGGTGACATCGTTAGGGTTGGACGAGGTTACCGTGCGCGCCGCCAAGGGGCCGTTCAACGTATTCAGAGAAGACATATCGGTGGTGAGAGCCTCGGTAGCCGTCTGGATCGCGGTCAGAGCCGTGGTCTGGCTTGTCAGTGTCACCTGGTCTGCCTCCCACGCCCGTTCAGGCGCGCGGTCTGCGTAGAGACCTGCGGCAACGGCGGAACTGACATCGATTCCTGGAGTGCTTGCGCCCGCTGCGGAGGCCAAAATCTGGCTGATGCTGACGGCAGGTGTCGTAGTAGCTGTACTCGAGAGCAGCGAGTTGACGGCGGAGACTGAACTCATGGATTACCAGCGTTCTTTGTTTGGTTCAATGATTGAATGAAAGAGACAAAGCCGAGGCGGAGCCTTGTTGCGGCGCCGCCTCGCCCCGGTTAGCTGGAGAAGATTTCCAACTTACTGGACCAGCTTGAGTACGGCCTGCTGAGCCTGGTTGGCCTGCTGAAGAGCCGCCATGCCGGTAGACTGCAGAACGTTGTACTGAGTCATGTTGGCAACCGTCTTGCCGATATCGGCGTTCTGGATGCTGTTGGTTGCGCTCTGGAGGTTGGTTACCTGGTTGCTCATGACGCCGACAGCGGCGTTGAGCCGGTTGACGGATGCGCCGAGGTTGCCGCGCTCCGCGGAAATCGCGTTGATGGCAGAGTTGATCGCGGTCAGTTCTGTCGCTGCGCCGGCTGAGGTAGCCAGGCTGCCGGTGATGCCAAGTGCCGTGGTGTTCACAGCGGTCATAGCGGTCGTGATCAGGGTGTTGGTGGTGCTGGTGCCGTCGCTGATGAACGCATTGTTGGTGTTCGTGGTGGTGACGCCGCTGGCAGCAGTCTGCGTACCGATCGTTGCAGAGGTTCCGGTAACCGCCATGCTCGCGTCAGCCGAATTGAGGACCAGTTTGCCGGCAGCGTTCAGGCTGGCGGTCGTTCCGGTAACGTTGCTGTTGATGGCCGTGATCAGGTCCTGTACCGTGCTGGTCGCGGTAGACGTGAAGGTATAGACGTTGGCGCCGCTGTTGGTGCTGACAGCTACAGTCTCGCCAGCCGCCGCGAAAACTGTTCCAGCTGTGAGACCCGTAACCGAGCCCGTGGAGGTCTGCTGTGCGCCGGTCGAGAACACGTTCTGCGTGTTGAAGTTCGTGTTGGTGCCGATCTGGTTGATCTCCGAAGCGATGGACGCATATTCATTCTGCAGTGCCGCGGCCTGGCTGTTGGCGCCGGTGGTGATGTTGCTGGTCGATGCTTCCGTCGCGAGGGTAACTGCGCGATTGAGAAGGGTGGTGACCTGTGACAGGGCGCCATCGGCGGTCTGAAGCAGACCAACTGCATTGCTGGCGTTCTGCTGCGACTGGGTCAGCGCGGCGATGTTCGCCTGCATCCCGTTGGCGATGGACAAGCCTGCCGCATCATCTGAACCGGAGTTGATCTTCATGCCGGTCGAGAGCTGGGTCAGGGTCTTCTGCAGGTTGGCTTGCGTGGAGGACAAAGCATTCTGCGCGTTGAGCGAAGAGATGTTATTCAGGATCGAAATAGCCATGGGGTGAAGCTCCTTTGTTTGCCAATTTGCGCCTGCACTCGTCATTTGTGTGGGGCCTTGTTTAAGGCGCCGGTTTGTCGAGAAGGAGGTCGTTTTGGACAAACACTCTATCGACAACGCTGAAAAATCATTTCAACATCATGCAGCACTTCGGTAATGACTGTTTAGTAGCAGGACAGTTGAAAAGAACCTGGAGTTCACCGAGATGGATAGGTTGGTCGCAACGTCCAACCAAGACTTCTTGCTGCAAATGGGCAATCCACAAGGACCTGCCTATATTCGGAAATCAGATATGCATCCAACACTTACGGGGGATAAATTTTCTAGCCGGCTAAGTCAATTGCTAGCGGAGGCGGACGAAGGACCTCATCTGCTCCGATCTGAGGTGAAGCGCTTCCTTGTGCTCAAGCCTGGCGAAACGACACCTGTTTCGGACTTCGTTGTCACGACTCACGAGACGCCGTATACAAATGTATATGGCGCTCGCGGGCGCAGAAGAACCGCCATTTTTCACCTTAGGTGGTTGATTCGACAGTTGATAGATCGTAAGCGGTGGCTACGAACCACGAAACTCCTACGCGTTTCCCAGTTCTTCGATTGTTCCACGTGGAACAATTTGGCAACTGGCTGAACGGAACTGCCCCGCCAAGCAAGATTCTGTTGCAATTGAACCAGTCGCAGAGGCTTCTTAATCTGAGCGAAATGATTTGGGCGGTCGCGGTTCCGCTTGAAGATCCTTCCGCGCACGCAAATACGCAGGTTGCAGCCTCTCGTTGAGCGAGACTGCAAACCTGCGGGACCATCCGCCTTGTCGGCAGTTGATCTTTTTACTTGAGGTAATCGAGCAGGGTCTGCGGTAGGACCTTCGCAGCGGCAGCCAGGACGGCGTTATTGCCGAGTTCAGCTTGTGAAAGATTCGTTGCAGCCACAGAAAGGCTTATGCCGACAAGCGAAGTCTGTTGCGTCTTCAAATTGATCGTCTCCTGGCCCAGGAATGCTTCTTGCGCGTTCACCTGGTTCAGCGCGTTGCCCAGCGGAGCGCGCTGCTGACCCACATAGTTCAGTGCAGTTGAAACCGCCGTGGTCGCCGCACCGATCTGCTGGCTGGTCCCACTACCGAGTGCTTTTATGAGATTGGTCAGAGATCCAATCACATTTGGACCTGAGGTGAGTAGCGCGTTTCCGGGAATGTTGACTGCAACGCTGAGTGAATCACCTATCTGTACGCTGTTCGCTGCGGAGTTTCCCATGTACGCGTAGGAATTGGGTATCTCTGTACCAGAAGCCGCGGCCATACTGCCAAGTGCCGAGTCATTTGTGGAGACGGCAATTCCGCTGGTAGCCGAATTGGAAGAAATGGACAACTGGCCCGCAGCGTTGATAGTCGCACTTGTGCCAGGAGACAGTGTTCCCGCGACAACTGCGTTGCTGATCGCCGTAGCCAAGGTGGCGATGGTGTCTCCAGCAGCTGCCTTGAAGGTCATGGTTTGACCGGTTGTCGCGTCCCCAATGATCGTCATCGATCCAGCTGTCAAGGCCGATGATGTTGACAGTGGACTGGCCGTAGTTCCGGCGGAAGAGGTGAAAACAGTGGCTGCGGCCACAAATGGCGGAGTCGTACTCGCCGAACCGGCGAACAGATAGACACCCTGGTAGGAGCTGTTGGCTTGAGCGACCACGCTGGAGAGAATTCCCTGTACCTGCGTGGCGATCACCTGCTTGTCTGCAGCCGAATTGACTCCATTCGCGCCGGAGGTTCCAAGAGTCACCGCTGAATTCAGCGACGTCACGATTGAGCTTATTGCTGAATCAGCCGACTGCATCTGAGGAAGTAAAGAGCTGACGTTGCTTGTATATTGATCGACATTCGCTGAAGCGGCGAGCGATCGAACCAAATTCGCGGAGGCAGTGGGATCATCGGAGAGTTGATTGACCCGCAAACCAGTGGACACCTGCTGCAGCGCCACCGAAAGTGCCTGCTGACTTTGCTGCATAGCATACTGCATGTCGGTGACCATATCTGTAACTCGCATAATACCTCTCTCTATACGCTCCGCCAGCCGCATCTATCGCTGACTTGTCCCGCAGCAGCAGCACCCTGCTACGCAGCGGTACCCATATTATTGAGAACACTGAACAGTTGTTGAATGGTCGAGACAACACGAGCAGCGGCCTCGTAGGATTGTTGATAGGTGAGGAGATTTGTCGATTCCTCGTCGATCGAAACGCCGGATGTAGAGCTGAGCTGCGTCTTGAGCTGAGCCAGACTCGCAGTTGTCGCGCTCGATTCAGCAGTCGCGTTGGCTGTGAGACTGCCAACCTGGTACACCAGCGAAGCATAGGCATCACCGGGCGTTTCACCAGAAGGAAGCGCTGTGTTCTGCAAGGCGGTGAAGTTCGCCAAATTGCCGCTACTGCCGGCAGTTCCGTCCGAGCTGGCCGCTATCAGGGCAGGATCCGTGAGTGCCATGCCGATCGATCCAGCTGAACCTGCAACCGTCGTGGAGACGTTGAAGAAGCTGCTTCCAGCGTTCCCCTTCTGATCAAAACCGCCTGCTTGGACTTTATTGAATGCCGTCCCAACCTGGTTAGCAAGTGTGTCCAGTTGGTTCAGAAGACCGGGGATTGTGACATCGCGCGTTTGAAGCGTTCCGCCAATGTCTCCTGTCGTGAGTGTAGAGGTAATGTTGTTGCCGTTCAGATCGGTTACCTGCTCAGCGCCATTGCTGCCCGTGGTGTTTTTGAGAGCCAGGCCCTGCGATCCCAAGACGAGCGGGGTTCCATTGCCGGTGGTGATTGTGTCCCCGTTGTTTGTCTTAACTACCGATACGCTTGTGAGCGCTGAAAGCTGCAATTCAAGCTGGCTTCTCTGATCCTGGAGAGTTCCGCCGTCCTGACCAGTTGCTTGCAGTTGCGCAATCTGCGGATTCAGTGCTGCAATTTGAGTAGAAAGCTGATTGATTTGCGTCACGTCTTGTGACACTTGTGCGTTCAGTCCGCTTTGCTGGGAAGTTAGCGAACTGGAGGCGGACTTGAATGCTGTTGCAAGATTCTGCCCAGCGGTAAGCACTGCCTGGCGGAGGGTAGAGTTGCTCGGACTGGTGGCTAAGCTCGATAAGCTCGAAAACAGAGCTGACATCTGCGTGCCGATGTCTTGCGTCGAAGTCGTAAAGGTGGGCTGAATCTGCTGCAAGTTGGTTAATTGAGCATTCGCGCCGCTTTGATCCTGGGTTTCCTGCTGAATGCGCATCTGCACAAGCTCATCACGGACGCTTTGAAAGCC
>CAILBQ010000755.1 GCA_903832475.1 uncultured Acidobacteriota bacterium
TATGAAGCTGCATTTAACTACAAAATGAGAACAGTATAGGCGATAAGAGATAACTCTTTTGTGAGGATTATAATAACCCTAACAACTGTGCTAGCGATTGCACCGCATCTTCCACGACCGCCTGGACCTCCTTCTTGAGTTTTTCGATGTCGGCCTCGGCGAGATGACCGGCCTCAACCATGTGCGCGGTCAGGTGGCCGATGTTGTCGGGCCCGACTTTGGCCAGTTCGGCCTGCGTCGGGTAGCGGAACTCGACCTCCCGGATCGCCGCGGATATCGGATCCCATGCCTTGTAAGCCTTCACTTCCACGGCCGGTCGGTACGTCCCCGGGTCGGCCATGGAATGGCCGCCCCAGCGATATGTCTTGCACTCAATAAATTGCGGCCCGCCGCCATCGTGGATTCGATCCAGCGCGCGGCGCGCCGCTTCGAACACCTTCTGCACGTCCATCCCATCGACCTGTTCGGCGGGGATGTTGTAAGCGGCCGCGCGCTTGAAAACCTCGACAACCGCCGAATGGCGGTGAATTTCCGTGCCGATGGCGTAGTGATTGTTTTCGCAGACGAAGAGCAGCGGCAACCGCCACAGGCCGGCCATGTTCAGCGATTCGTGGAACGTGCCCTGGTTGACGGCCCCGTCGCCGAAAAAGCAGATCACGGCTTCAGAAAGATGGCGCATCGCGACGGCATAGGCGAGGCCGAGAGCGATCGGATAGGATTCACCGACGATGGCATATCCGCCCATGAAGCGCCGCTTGCTGTCGAACAAGTGCATGGAGCCGCCCATGCCGCCGCTCATGCCGCTGGCGCGACCGAGCAGCTCTGCCATGACTTCGCGAGCCGGCGTTCCGCGTATCAAGGCGTGTGCGTGCTCGCGATAAGTGCTGACGATGTAATCGGACGGTTCGGCCGCGTTGATGACGCCCGCGCCAACCGCCTCCTCGCCCGGATAAAGGTGAAGGAAACCAACGATATTTCCCTTGGTATACTCCTCCGCGGCCCTTTCCTCGAAGGCTCGGGACAGCAGCATGTCACGAAGCAAGCGGTGTAATGTGTCGCTTTCCATCGAACTTGATCCTTGTTGAACACCTGTTGATCCATCTTCAGGCGCGCTGGCCTCATGTCCCTTGCATCCAGGATGGGCGATTCCGATGGTGGCGCGCCCGGCCCTGACCTTCAGTTCACTTGAACTTTCCAAACGGCGCTCGTCGTCGCCATCAAGCCGATATGTTCGAAACGGGGGGGCGAACGGCCGCGCCGGTCTCCTCGATGAAGAAGGCCAGAACGATCGCGATCACGATCGCTGCGATGCCGGTGGCGCCTCCCTCCCGAAAGACTTCGAGCGTCATCGGAGCGCCAGCCGTGAGCTTCATCAACAACCATCCATAGGCCGGGGCCACGAGGGCGCTGATCACGAACACGATGAAGTTGATCGCACCCGTCGCGCTGCCCTTCACCTCATCCGGATTGACTTCCTTGATCGAGCTGTAAGGGATCATGGCGGCGCCGGAGCCAAAGCCGAGCACTAAGCCGAGGACGTAGGGCGGAAAAGTGCCTTCAGGCAGATAAAGAATCGCCGCTGCGGCCACGAACATCAGCACCGCGCCGCCGATGAGCACCGGTTTGCGACGGCCGAAATGGTCGGAGACATAGCCAAGTATCGGAGCGCCGAAAACCCAACCAAGCGGCACCATGGAGGCTCTGTTGACCGCTTCGGCATATTCAACATGCCAACCTTCGCGCATGAAGGGAACGCCCCAGATCATGTCGCCGACAGTCGTCGGGAGAAACAACAACCCGGCGCAGAGGCCGCAAATATAGGATTGTGGGTTGGTCAGCACCGTCTTGTAGGGCGCGAACATCAGCCAGATGCTGGTCTTCGCAGGCTTGTACGACGCGCTCCGGGGCGTGATCAGCACCATTGCGAGCGCGATGACCATCGCAACGACACCGGCATACAGCCAGAATTGTTGCCAGGTAATCGGCCCGTGGATCAGCGGCGCGACCGCGAATTGTCCCGCCGATCCGCCGAGCATCCCGATACATTGCGTCAGCCCAACGGCCGTCGCCAGATAACGGGCCGGAAACCCATGGGCCGCCAGGTACACGGCGCCCACGAACGCAAAAGCAGCGCCAGCGCCCTGCAACAACCGTCCGACATTCGCCGCCCACTGAATGCCGAGGCCGAACATGACGATTCCGACCGCGAGAAGAGTCACGCCGACGGGAATCGTGTATTTTGCGCCCCATCGATCGAGTGAGGCGCCTGCCACAATCGCGAAGGTCGAGTAAGTGTAATAATAGACGCCAAGCAACGAACTCACGCCCAGCGGCGTCAGGCTGAATGCCTTCGTCAGTTCGGGGATCATGACGCCCGGCGCCGAACGGATAGCGTATTGCAAAAAATAAAACAGCAGACAAAAGACCCACGCGACCACAAAGGCTATATGAAAACCGCTGATGGATGATGGGTGTCCAGCCTGCGCCGGCTTCGATTGAAGGGACATGGGACATCTCCTCCGAAGGCGTCAATGCGCTTGCTCATGGCGGGCCGCGCGGCTCTTTTTCGACGAGATCATGCGCGTTCTGGATCGACCGTTTTTTGGTCTGCCGCTACACTTGGATGATCCCCTTGCGCGCTTTGGTCCTGGCGGCGATCATCCTGCCCCAGGTGCGGCGGTTCTTCGAGCGGGGCTGGGAGAAGTTACACGGCAAGTTGGACGCCCTCGGTGGGCACCACGCTAAGACGCAGAAGATGCTCCA
>CAILBQ010000756.1 GCA_903832475.1 uncultured Acidobacteriota bacterium
AACAAGAAGTTGGTTTGCATAGTACCGATCAACGCGCCGGCGTAATGAGCTCATTTCGTTCCAATTCATTCAACTGGGGTGTTAGTGTGCTCAGTCTTCGCACTCCATGAGCAAACTGGCACAGAGTATCCAAACCGCATGTGGAAGGCTCAAGAGATGAACGATCATATTCGACACGACCACGAAGAACTTCTTGAAAGTCTCGTTGGGGGTAAACTACCGCGCAATCTAAGCTGGAGTGCTGTAGTTGACCTCATTGGACAGATTGGCGAAGTCCAGCCCCACGGAAACGACGGGTTTGTCTTCATAGTTAATTCGCAAAGCGGTTTCTTTAAGAAACCCAGCACCCACGGTCTCGACGTAGAAGAGGTCTCCCATCTGCGGAAGTTCCTCAAAGAGGCTGAGGCACTTGGCAAACCTGCAAAAGCACATCTGGTCGGGCGGATGGTCGTCGTCATCGACCATCATGCAGCGCACATCTATCACGACTTTGGCGGAAGCCGGCCAGAAGATGAACTAACTGTCAAGCCGTATGATCCATTTGGATTCCAGCACCACTTGATCCACCGCAAAGAAGCCCATTACAAGGGCGATCATGTTCCGGAGGAGGACTCTTACTACGAGGAGATAGCCAAGGATATTGTTCAGGCCGAAGCGATCATCCTGATTGGACACGCCACGGGGAAGAGTAGCGCAGTGAACTTTCTGAGCGAGTATCTGAAGACACATCATCCTGAGACATTTCAGCGAATAGTCGCTGTCGAGACTGCTGATCTCTCCGCTCTTACGGAACCCCAAATCGAGGAGATTGCCAAGAGACACCTCGGTGCCCCTGCCAAGATCCCTCTGAGGACCGATTGGGGCGGTCTGCGCAGGGAAAATGTCGACTAACTGAATGAGCTATCAGCATATGCCAGTGGTCGGCTGGGCTTTCGCGAACCAGGGCAGAGAATGTGCTCTAAGAACGACGAGGATGGGATGCCAGGTCAGAAGTCCATCGACAGGATACAAACCGTCACCGCCAGTGCATTTGACAGCCTGGTTCTGAAAGGTGCAGGACCAATCGTAGTTGAGTTTATGTCCTACGGATGCGCGCACTGCGCCGTGATCGAGCCGGATCTTCAGCAGGTAGCGCAGATCGTAGCGCCCTCGGAAAAGATATTCAGGGTCAACGTAGCGGTAGACCTCGAACTCGCCGATCTCTACGAAATCCAGGGGACGCCTACCCTGATTATGTTTCTGAACGGCGAAATTGTCGGCAAGGATGAAGGTCCTAGTCCGAATGTCTCGAACCTATTGGCTTTGGTCAGGAAACCATTTGATTCATAAAATTAGTCCGAATTATGCCAATGAAAGAGCACAACGCCCCATCCTGCTATTTAACGACGAATGCGGGGTTTGTCGAAGTATCGCGGATTGGGTGAAGAACCAGGCGCAAGCCAATTCCGTCATCGCCAGCATAATCGTACGGCCTATCGGCCAAGATCCCAAAAAGCTGCGCTCTCTCAATCCAGACCTGAATATTTGGGATGCCTACGAGACGATTCATCTGCTGA
>CAILBQ010000757.1 GCA_903832475.1 uncultured Acidobacteriota bacterium
AGATCCGGCAAGCCGTTGCCGTTCGAGTCTCCCCACGCGCAGGCAAAGCTGTAACGGTCGTTGTCCGCGTCCATGCCTGCTGACTTCGTTGTCTCAACAAAGGTACCGTCGCCTTGGTTATGCATCAGGCAGTTCGGTGGCCCATTGCGTGCATCGAAATAAGGCACGGGATAGTGATACTGATCCAGGCCCAGATAGTACATGTACATGCAGAAATAGATATCGAGTCGCCCGTCGCCATCGTAATCTGCGACCGCCGCATGGGTGAACGTACCTTGAGGTGGCTGCGCGAATTTGAAGGCGTCCGGCTTCTGACGAAATGTTCCGTCCCCCTGATTTTGGAAAAGAAGAGGGCCGCCCCCGCACACCACCAGCAGATCCTGCAGGCCTCGGTTTCCAAAATCGACAAAGAGCGCACAAGCGGTGTTGTCGAGGACGCCGACACCAGCCTTTTCTGTCACATCCTCAAACGTACCGTCGCCTCGATTTCGGTAAAGGCGGTTCGGTAGACCCGCCGGCTGGGAGACGTAAAAATCATCCAGTCCGTCGTTATCGTAGTCTCCGGCAGCCACTCCGTTATTGCTGTACACGTCGATCCCCGACGCGCCGTCAAGGACCGTTCGCCAATCGTCCACGCCGCGGAGCATCTGCTTCTGATAGGATTCCGCGGCTCCCAGGGCGTGGTGCGTGACATCGACGAAGATCGGGCCGTTTGCTTTGCTTAGCGCTTCTTCACCCACCGTCCAAGAGATTGCTTCCCAGTTGCCGGAGTCTTGTTGCCGGCACGCGATTCGCCACGTCCCAATACGCTCTTCTGTGGTTGACTCATCCTTGCCGACGATGTCGTAGCGGAGCGCTAAACGAACACTGAGCGGCACAGAATCTGACTTTTCCAGTTCGAAAATTTCGAATTCAGCTGTTACAACGCGCGTGAGCGGTTTCAACCATTCGCGAATCTCATGCAAAAACGATTCCCGACCGGAAATCGCGTCGCTCTTAAAAGTCCGCTTCTGGACGTCGATCCCAAACCCCGAGCGGATGACGTTCTGGTGTTCGACGGTCAAAGAACAGCCTTGCACCTCTGGAGCAAGGAAGCTCCCTAGAACGTCTAGGCTGGCGAGAGACGCTTTGAGCGCTTCACCCCATTTTCGGAGAATCCCTTCGATTTCAGTTGCATATTTCTCCGTCTGGTATTCGTCGGAGCCTGGCGCAACCAGGCGCAGTACATCCGTTAAGGGGGATCGGGCCGGATAGTGGGGACTGATCCTTAGATCGTGGAATGGGAACTCGGGATCGGAGGGAATGAAAACTTTTTCAAAGGCGAATTTGATATTCGCACCGTATAAGGGTGCAGAACGCAGCATCAGAGGCGCTAACCCCATTCCAATGAGAAGTGACCGACGAGAGATTCGATGGCTTCGGGTAGGTGGCTTCCTCAAGGTGTCCATGTTGTCTGCAGCGTGTTCGCATAATAGCACCCGCGTGGAGAGGCAGCTCAAGGTCAAAAAGGCTTGTCGAGGCCAACTCGCGGCCCAGAAACAGCCGCTTTTTCGAATCTCCAACTTTCGATTGACAAGGGTAGTATTCGTGTACTAATGTTCGGTCGCAATCAGATGTAAGCCTTTTCTCCACCGATCAGCGCGAGGGTCAAACCGGCTGATTGCTCGGGTCGTGGTAGGCACATTTTAGCGGAGGTCGTTCGGATGAACCTTGATCGCAAAGTCCTAGGATATTTTCACAAATTTGCTTGCCTAACCCTGGCTTGCCTGTGCCTCTTCCTGGTACAAAGCCAACGTGCAATCGGACAGGTCGATGAAGGTTCGATTACTGGAACGGTCCAAGATTCCTCAGGTGCTGTCGTCGCAGGCGCCCACGTCACCCTGGTGAACAAGGACGTAGGCCTTTCGCTGGAGACG
>CAILBQ010000758.1 GCA_903832475.1 uncultured Acidobacteriota bacterium
AATGTGGCAGTAGTCGAGCTGGACTTGGTCGTACTGGACCGTGCCCTGGTCGATTTTGACGGTGCCTTCATCCTGGAGGACGAGCTTTTCCTGGTCGTCGAGCGTTTGCTTAGGGATGGCGTTTTTGGCCCAGGCATCGCGGTAGCGCTGGACGTCCATCCTGGCCTGCGCGAGGACATTCTGATCGCGCTCGAGCGTTCCCTGGGCCTGCATCAGGGTGGCCTGGTAGGGACGGGGGTCGATCTCGATGAGCGGGTCGCCTTTGTGGACGAGCTGGCCTTCGCGGAAATGTACCTGGGTGATGATTCCGTTCACCTGGCTGGTGATCGATGCGGTGTACACGGGGGTGACCGTGCCGATGGCGTCGAGGTAGGAGCCGATGTCGCCCTTCTGGGCGGTGGCGGTATTGACGGTGACGGGACCGCCCGCGCCGCGTCGAGGCGCAGCGTTGGCGGCGGACTGATTTTTCTGGCGGAGCACCAGCCAGAATCCAACCGCGAAAATGAGCAGAATGACCACCCAGACAAATACCTTGACGCCCCGTCGTTGCGGCGGCTTTGAGGAGGTTGCTGGCAGTTGGTGATCGGGTCCGATGGGCTGACGGTTCAATGCATCTTCTGGCAACATATCTCCCTTGCAATGCGTGCGATGAGCAGGGATGGGTATCCTGTGTCGTTTTAGTTGACGAGCGACCTGCCTCGAAGAGTTGCACGATTGCGCAGAACCTGGGAAGTATCCCCAAATTGACTGATGGCAGGCTCGATCGTCGACGCCCATTGTATCTGGGTCAATTCGGAAATTTCTGTGACATCCAGATCAGTGTTGTGCTGAACGGCTGGTCTGGCCGGAGTTCAACTAGACTGGCAAAGAATGAGGGTCAGGCGCATCGCCGACTTGGACCTCGCAGGGAGGATTGGATGGATTTTGTGCGTCTGGGAACGACCGGGGTCAAGGTTTCGCGCCTGTGTCTGGGCATGATGACGTATGGCTCTCCGCAGTGGCGGGAGTGGGTGCTGGACGAAGAGGCTTCAAAGCCCCTGATCCGGCGGGCGGTGGAAGCGGGCATCAATTTCTTCGATACCGCGGACATGTACTCCGTGGGCGCGAGCGAAGAGATTACGGGCCGCGCGTTGAAGGAGTTCGGCGAGCGCCGAGACAACGTGGTGATTGCCACCAAGGTTTTCAATCCGATGTCGGACGCGCCCAACGATCGGGGGCTTTCGCGCAAGCACGTAATGGCTTCAATCGATAAAAGCCTGAAGCGGCTGGGCGTTGAGTACATCGATCTGTATCAGATCCATCGCTTCGATCCGCATACGCCGATCGAGGAAACGGTCGAGGCTCTGAACGACGTGGTGCGGGCGGGCAAGGCGCTCTATCTGGGAGCTTCGTCGATGTATGCCTGGCAGTTTTTGAAGATGCTAGAGACGCAGCGGAAGCATGGTTTCGCGCGCTTTGTTACCATGCAGAATCACTACAACCTGGTGTATCGCGAGGAAGAGCGGGAGATGATTCCGCTGTGTAAGTCGGAAGGCGTGGGGCTGATTCCCTGGAGCCCGCTGGCGCGCGGATTTCTAGCCGGAAATCGCAAGGCGAACCAGGATAAGAAGCAGTCGGAGACGCTGCGCGCAAAGACCGACGAGTATGCACACAGCCTATACTACAGGCCGTCGGATTTCACGATTGTGGACCGGGTGACCGAGATAGCGCAGAGCCGCGGGGTCAAGAACGCACAGATCGCTCTGGCGTGGATGCTTTCGCGACCGGGCGTGTCGGCGCCGATCATCGGGGCCAGCAAGCCGTATCAGTTAGACGATGCTCTGGGCGCGTTGAGCATTCAGCTGACGCCGGAGGAGAACCAGAGACTGGAAGAGGCGTATGAACCACACCCGGTTTTGGGGCATAGCTACGCCTGACGATCAGGGTCTCGACCGGTCTGCCCGTCCGAGGCCCTTGTCGTGTTAATCCGCCGGCAGGGCGGCTTCTATAGCCTTGACCAGGGTTTCGAAGTCGAAAGGGCCGTTGTGGCGCTGGCCGTTGATGAAGAAGGTAGGGGTGCCGTTGACGCCGCTGCGAACGCCCCCGGAGAAATCTTCGCGGACCCGTTTGGTGAAGGTTTCGTTCTCGAGCGCATGGGTCAGGTCGGCGGGGTTGAGATCCAAGTCGGCGGCCAATTCCTGATACAGTTCAGGACCAAGGTTGACCTGATTCTCAAACAGCTGGCCGTGCATGGGCCAGAACTTTCCCTGGGCGCCGGCAAATTCGGCGGTCTCGGCCGCGGGTTCGGCTTCGGGGTGGATCTGGGTGAGGGGAAAGTTGCGGAAGACGAAGCGCAGCTTGTCGCCAAAATGCTGCTGGACGCGGGGGACGATACCGAAAGCGACGGAGCAATGCGGGCATTCGTAGTCGCCGTATTCAACCAGGGTGACGGGGGCATAGTCGCTGCCCTCTACGTGGTCTTCCGGGCCGACCGGGACTTTGAGGGTGCTCACTTGGCCCCCTTTGACTGGAGGGCGTCGAGCGCGTCGAGGATGCCGTCGGCTCCGGGATTAACGCCGATGGGGGAGCAGTAGCTCCAGCGGATGATGCCGTCCTTGTCGATGACGAAGAGGGCGCGCTCGGTGACGCCGTCTGCTTCGCGGTAGGCGCCGTACTGGTTCGCCACGGCTCCCTTGGGTTCGAAATCGGCCAGCAGGGGAAAGTGCAGCTTGCGGTCCTTGGAGAAGGCAGCGTGGCACCAAACGCCGTCGACCGAGATGCCGAGTAGCTCCGCATCGCGCTTCTGGAATTCTGAAAGAATTTCGTTGTACAGCGCCATCTGGTCGCCGCAGACCGGACTCCAGTCGGCGGGGTAGAAGGCCAGCACGACGGGCTTGCCGCGTAGTTCGCTCAGGGCCAGCTTTTGGTCGGGCGTCACGTGCAGTGAGAAGTCCGGCGCCGGTGTTCCTGCGTTCAGGATGGAAGACATGGTTTCGTTCCTCGTTTCAGCTTGCTTTTTCGGAAGCTTAAAAATTCTTGGATGCGGAAGGAAGGGGATCGGCTCAAGGGCGAGGTGAATTTCCTGGAAATCGCGAATTGAGCCGGAGAAGCAAAGGATCGCATGAGGCGTGACGGCAGGGTAGTATCGGGGAGGTTGCGGGCTGAGCGGTGACGCGTAATGGCAGACGCTGGCGCGTCCTTTCAGGACAGGAAAAGCATGGGCAGAGAAGCCGATTTGCCGAAGTCAGGGTTTGCGCCGCAGCGGGCGCCTTCGACCATAGCGATCTACCTGGGCTTTGCCGCGACCGGGGTATGCATGGCTCTACCCGGTTCTGTGCTGCCGGCGCTGCTCGCGCGGTGGTCGCTGGCGGATAGCCAGGCGGGGCTGCTGTTTTTCATGGCCTGGATGGGCAGCTCGATCGGGGCGCTGCTGGTGCGACTGCCGGTGGCGCGGGCACTGTTGATTGGGGACGGTCTGCTTTCGCTGGCGGCCTTTGGGATGGCGTACGTGGCGACGGCCCAACCGCGCAGTTCGTTCGTGTGGATGGGGCTGTTCGGGGTGGGGCTGGGGATGGTGATGACCGCGACCAGCCTGCTGCAGGCGGCTCGACAGGCGCACCGGCGCGGCGCAGAACTGAACAGGCTGAATCTTGCCTGGGCTGTCGGAGCAAGCCTTTGTCCGACGCTGGCGGAGCACTCGCTGCGCGTGGCGGACGTGCATTCGATTTTTGCCCTGGTGGGGGTCTTCTTCCTGCTGCAGTTTGTATGGGTAGGGATTTTTGAACGCGATCCAGGATCGGTTGGGCCAGAGCGCATTCCGAGCAGCGATTTGGGTAGGCAAAGGCCAAAATGGACGCTGGCCCTCTGGCCGCTGTCACTGGTCGCGGTGATTTTTCTGCCTACGGGCATTGAGGCTTCGATGGGGGGGTGGATTGCGGCCTACGTGCAGCGAACACAACATACGATAGCGACGACCGTGACGGCGGGAACCTGCTTCTGGCTAGGGCTGATGGTGAGCCGTACGCTGAGTTCTGTGCTGCTGGACCGAAAAACGCCAACTGGTGTGGCGCGGCGTTGGTCCCCTTCGGAAAGTATGGTGTTGCGTCAGAGCCTGCTCACGGTGGTGGTAGGAATCCTTCTGCTGGTTCTTCACGGAAAAACGCTGGGCGTTCTGCCGGGGATATTTCTGATCGGGTTCGGACTAGGGCCGGTGTACCCGCTGCTGCTGGCGATCGCATTGCAGTATTCGCAAAATACGGTGATCTTTTTTGTGGCTGGACTTGGGTCGGCCTGTCTGCCCTGGCTAACCGGGGTGGTATCGAGTGCCGCGTCTTCGTTGCGGGTGGGGCTGGCTGTACCGCTGGCGGCATCGGTCGTGATGCTGGCGCTTGGCACACGGCAAGCGTCCCGGGGCGGACCCGGAAAAGCCGCGATGGCTGCCGAGACGGCGACCGTCGGGGACTGATGCCCGGCGCGCGAGTCTGATCGGATGGCAAATCGCGCATCCTGAGCAAAAGTGGTCTGACGGGTCTTTCGATGCGGTGGTATTCCTTGTAACCGTTGCGCAATCGCTTGCGCCTGCAACGGCGGAGCCTGCCCAATCGTCGTGATGCCGCTGACAGGTATGCGGCCTTCACCATAAAGAACCCGCACGCCCAGCGTGCATTTCACGGAGGACCAATGCAACTTCCCCAGGCAAGACAATCAAAATCCGCCCAGATTTCCCCAATCCCAAGCCTGATCAAGGAGAGCTTTTCCCGCCTCACCTGGCTGGCGTCTTTTTCCCTGTTCATGCTGCTGATGCCGCCGTTGGCCATGGCGCAGTACCGCGCATCCATAGGGGGCGTGGTTTTTGACTCCTCCGGTGCCGTCATTCCCGGAGCAACGCTTACCCTGACCGACAACGCTACTGGGGCCAAAACGTCTGCCACGAGCAACGGGGAAGGTTTGTATAACTTTGGGGGACTGGCTCCTGACAAGTACACGCTGGTTGTCGACATGAAGGGCTTTCAGTCGAAGACGCTGCAAAATGTCCAGGTTACGCCGGAGCAGGCGAACGCGTTGAACGTCACGCTTGATATCAGCTCGGCCACAACGTCGGTGACGGTGGACGCCTCGACGGCTGAAACCATCGACACAGAGAATGCGACGATCAGCGGCACGGTCAGCGCCAACCAGATCCAGCACATGCCGTCGTTTGGCCGAGACGTTTTTCAGCTGGCGCAGTTGGCTCCGGGGTCGTTCGGCGATGGTTCGCAGGGCTCGGGCGGCGGAACATACAGCTTGCCGGGAACGCAGGGGCCGGGCGGGTCAGGATCGAATACCGGCATCTTTGCTACGGAGAACGGGCCGCAGGTTCTCGCGGCGGGCGGGCAGTATGAAAACAACGGTCTCTCCGTCGACGGCATCAGCGTGAGCAGCGCGGTGTGGGGTGGAACATCGATCATCACGCCTTCTGAAGATTCGATCGATAACGTTCACGTTGTGACGAACGCCTACGATGCGGAGACGGGCCGCTTCAGCGGGGCGCAGATTGAAGTCACTTCGAAGTCCGGTACGAACGAGGCTCACGGAAGCCTGTTCTTCACTGCGCACAGACCGGGCTTGAACGCCTATCAACGCTACAACGGCCCTGGATTCTATGGAACGGGTGGTCCCAGCGACCGCGGCCTGGTGCGGGACAACGACCAGTTCAATCAATATGGCGGCAGCGTCGGCGGGCCATTCTGGAAAGACAAGCTCTTCGGCTTCTTCTCGTACGAGACGGAACGTATCAACAGCATTACAACGTCGACAGGCTGGTACGACACGCCGCAGTTTGATGCGCTTGCGCCCGCCGGCAGCATTGCCAACACGTACCTCACTTTCCCAGGCGCCCAGGTGAACGCCGTTGGCCAGATCAACAATGTCTCTTGCGCAACTGCCGGTCTGCAGGAGGGCGTTACCTGCCGCACCGTCGCCGGAGGATTGAACCTCGGTTCCCCCTTGACCTCTGCGCTTGGCACCCAGGACCTCAGCTACGTGAGCAGCACGCAACCCGGCGTGGGCGGCGGCTTGAGCAACGTTCCTGACATTGCTGAGTACACCACCGCCGATCCCACTTCAAACCAGGGCGACCAGTACAATGGGCGGCTCGATGCGCAGCTTCGTCCGCAGGATCACGTCTCCTTTGCCATCTACTGGGTTCCTTATTCGAGCAACTTCCTCAACGGGCCGGCGCGGTTGTACAACGTGTTTCATCATGAACAGATCAATGATGCGTTTGCCGTGATTTGGAATCACACCTTCTCACCAAATTTCCTCAACGAAGCACGCGCCAACGCGGCTGGCTGGCGCTGGAATGAACAGACCGACAACCCGCAAGCGCCCTTTGGACTACCTTCAGACTCCGTAGCCAATGTCGGTCCCTCTATCGGCAATTTCTCCAGCTTTGGTGCACCTGGCGCGAGCCATCTGGACCAGTGGACCTACACTTATCGCGATGTTGCGACCTGGACGCATGGGCGTCACAACGTGCGCTTTGGCGGCGAGCTGAATCGCCTCTACTACCTGAATGAAAACCTGGGCGGAGCACGCCCCAACTACACCTTCTTCAATCTCTGGGACTTTCTCAACGACGCGCCCGAGGCGGAAGCCAATTCAAACTTCGACCCGCTTACGGGTCAGCCCACCGCCAACCGCCAGGACAATCGTGAGAACCTGTATGGCTTCTTTGTGCAGGATGATTTCAAGGTCACGCCCTCTCTGACCTTGAACCTGGGACTTCGGTACACCTACAACGGGTCGCTTTACTCGAAGGAAAACAACATCAACGTGGTTGTTCCCGGCACGGGCGCGACCTTGTTGACGGGCCTCGCGGTGCCTACGCGTCAGAACCTGTGGGATCCGCAAAAGACCAACTTTGGACCTCAGTTCGGCTTTGCCTGGGCACCTGCCCCGACCAACGGAAAGATGGTGGTTCGCGGCGGCTTTGGACTGAGTTACAACCAAGAAGAGATTGCCATTTCGGCCAACGGCAACAACAACCCTCCGGCGATCATTTCGCCGAATTTCACCAGCCCGGATGCGACGCACATCAATCCGGATATCGTCTATGGGGTGTCATCGAACCTTCATTCCTTTATTGGATTTCCCACAAATCCCAATACCATCGAGAGCTTCGGGCCGAACAACCTTCCCACGACCGGTTCGATCAGTGTTACCGCCTTCCCAACGTCGCTGCCTACGCAGTACACCTACCACTATTCGCTGGACACGCAGTACGATCTTGGGCACCAGATTGTGGCCTCTTTGGGGTACCAGGGAAGTCTCTCGCGCCACACCTATTATCACTATGACCTTGACGCTGTAGCAGCCGTCCAGGGCATTCCCTTCAACCCGGCCGTGAACAGTGTGAACTACTTCGGCAACGAAGGACACGGCAATTACCACGCTTTCCTGGCCGAGTTGAAGCACCAGTTCTCGCACCAGTTCCAGGCCGATGCGCAGTTCACCTGGGCCAAGAGCATGGACACCAGTTCCGCCCCTTACGAGGAAGACCCTTATCCATACAACCCATCGCTGGCCTATGGCCGCTCCGACTATAACGTCGGCAAAGCGTTCAAGATCTTCGGTATGTGGCAGCCGGTCTTCTTTCACGGTGGCGAGCGATGGCAGCGTGTCACTGAAGCAATTGCTGGAGGCTGGACCATCAGCGGCATTTACAACCTGCACACCGGCTTCCCGTGGACTCCCGTTTACACCAACATCACCGCTCCGCTGTATTGCAGCACTTGCAGCGGCTACCAGTCGCTGCGTCCGGCCGCCTACCTCGGTGGGGCGGGTCACGACACCAGTAACGATGCGTTCAAATCAGGACCCAGGACTCCCAGCGGCGTGAACAAGAATTTCCCCGACGCCGCGACTGCAGGCAACGCGTTTGCCTATTTCACGCCACCGGCCTACACGCCGGCTGCCACCTTCCCAGCGCAGGGACCGGCGCCGCAAGCTCCGGGCGTGGCGCGTAACTCGTTCGATGGTCCCGGTTATCAGGACCTGGACGCGAGCTTGAGTAAAGCGTTTGGATTGCCGCATATTCCCATGTCCGGCAAAGAAGGTACGAAGCTTGAGATTCGCATCGATACGTTCAACCTGCTGAACAATCTCAACTTCACTACGGGCAGCGTAAGCAATAACATCAGCGCTGCGAACTTCGGACAAGCTACCAGCGCGCTGGGTGCGCGCACGGTCAGCATGCAGGCGCGCTTCAGCTTTTAGCGTACTTGCTTGAACCAACGGCAAGGCCTCGCGAAGATGCGGGGCCTTTGCTTTTGAAGGATGCGAATCAGCTTTATGCGCGGGTGCTATCGGGCGTGCAGTGAGAGAAGCGGCCGGTGGATTTGCGCAGGATTAACTGGGGATAGACAGTGATGACGGAGCCGGGCACGTGGCCGCCGTCGCCCTGGATGAGGGAGAGCAGCGTACTAGCCGCCATCTGACCCATTTCGCGCAGAGGCTGGCGCACGGTGGTCAGCGGCGGGTGGCTGGTCGCGGCAGACATCACGTCGTCGAAACCGATGACGGAAACATCGCGCGGAACCTGCAAGCCGGCCTCTCGCAGTGCGGAGATAGCGCCGATGGCGGAAACATCGTTGAAGCTGAAGATCGCCGAAAACGGACACTCGCGGCTGAGCAGCTGCAGCGTGGCCTGACAGCCTGAGTCTGGACCCGGTTCGGGGCTCATCAGTTGCACTACGAGATCAGGGTGAATGGGAATTCCGAGCTGCTTGGCTGTTTCGCGGATGGCGCGCCAGCGGCGGCTGGTGTCCGAACTGAAAGCCTGGCCTTTGATGAAGGCGATGCGCTGGTGACCCAGCTTCTGCAAGTGTTCGAGCGCCTGGCGTGCGGCCTGCCTGTGGTCGAGTTCAACGCTGATGACGTTCTGATTGTGCCAGTGGCCGGAGACGGCGACGATGGGGACGCGGATGTTTTCACTGAC
>CAILBQ010000759.1 GCA_903832475.1 uncultured Acidobacteriota bacterium
GAATCCTGGTTCGCCGTGCTGATCACCTTGAGCTTGCCGTCGGCCAGCACCAGCCACGCCCAGCCCGATCCAAACTGCTTCGCACCGGCTTCATTGAACGCCTTCTTCAGTGCCTCGAAATCGCCAAAATCCGCCTTGATCTGGTCGGCAATCGCCCCGGTCGGCTCGCCGCCGATCCCTTCGCTTCCCACCGGTCCCATAATGGTCCAGAAAAGGGAATGATTCGAATGGCCGCCTCCGTTATTGCGCACCGCGCCCTTAATATCGTCAGGCACCGAAGCCAGGTCGCGAATCAGATCATCGATCGGCTTCGCTGCTAGATCAGGATGATTGGCCAGCGCTGCATTCACATTGTTCACATACGCCGCGTGATGCTTGTCATGATGAAACTTCATCGTCTCCGCATCGATAAAAGGCTCGAGGGCGGCATAGTCATAGGGTAGAGCTGGAACTTCATAAGCCATTGGGGTTCTCTCCTCCTCATGGATTGTACTGGGCGGCTGCCGGTTCGGTGTGGGCTCAATCGACCACCCTCCAGCCTGCCGCCGGGGTTGAATGCTGCTGCTCGGAATCGAAAATCGCTCCCGACCCGGCTTGGTCAAATCGCAGCGGCCCAACAAATCCTCTTCGGATTTCGGCCCGCAAGATGCTATTCCATAGATGCAGCTATTCTCAGGAAGGTACGTAGAACTTAAACGTAACTTCTGACTTCTTTCGTTCATCAGACCCACAGGCGCACAAAAATTCATCGTCTGTTCGGTATCCAACGTGTTCAATACAGAAGAATGAGGTCAGATTTTGATTCAGGATTCGATGCTGGCAAGCTCGCCCGACACCCTGTACCGTTGGCTCGAACAGCAAGGCGAGGCATTCGGCAACCCCGGCATGGAACCTCGCTGGACCTCCAGCGTCAAAGATGCTGTCGGCACCGCCTACTCCGCCTCCAGCCGCATCTGGTTCACGGTTTCTCACGGAATTCTGAACGAAATCTACCACCCCACCATTGACCACCCCCAGACCCGCGACATGGAGCTGCTGATCACCGACGGCTCCAGTTTCGTTCACGAAGAAAAGCGCGACCTCGTTCCCACCTTTGAATACCTGCATAGCGAAGCGCTCGGCGTCCGCTACACCAATCGCGACCCCGACGGCCGCTATGAGTTGGTCAAAGAGATCGTCTGCGACCCCCACCACAGCGTAGTCCTGATGCATGTTCACCTCGAAGCCGGCCCCAACGGCAGCGAAGAATTCCTTGATTCCCTGCAGATTTACGCGCTGCTTGCCCCGCACATGGATGGCGGCGGCGCCGGCAACTCCGCCCGCGCCGTCGACGTCGCCGGCCGCAAGATCCTGGTCGCTTTCAAGAACCGCTGGACCCTCGCAATGGCCGCCGACTGCGGCTTCTCCCGCGTCTCCTGCGGCTTCGTCGGCTCCAGTGACGGATGGAACGACCTAACTGAAAATTTCCGTATGGACTGGGAGTTCGGCTCCGCCACGAACGGCAACCTGGCCATCATGGGACAAGTAGACCTGTCCGGATCTCGCGATTTCACCATCGGCATCGGCATCGGAGACAGCCATCACTCCGCCCTCTCCAAAACCATGGGCGCGCTCTCCATCCCCTTCGCACAGAACTCCGCCCGCTTCCTCGAACAATGGCAGCGCGCCGCCAGTCCCTATCGCCTCGCCTTCAAGTCCGGCGACCGCGGCCTGCTCATGCAGACCAGCCACAACATCCTGTTGGCCCACGAAGACAAGACCTACTCCGGCGCTTTCGTCGCCTCCGCCTCCATCCCCTGGGGCCAGGCCAAGAGCGACGACGACCTCGGCGGCTACCACCTTGTCTGGACCCGCGACATGGTGCAGACCGCAACCGCTCTTCTCGCCTGCGGCCGCGTCGACACTGCCCGCCGCGCGTTGGTGTACCTCGCCTGTACCCAGCGCCCCGACGGCAGTTTTGCCCAGAATTTCTGGATCGACGGCCGGCCCTACTGGACCGGCGTTCAACTCGATGAAGTCGCCTTCCCCCTCATCCTCACCTGGCGTCTCTGGAAAGCCGGCGGCCTCGGCCAGTGGGACGTCTTTCCCTTCGTCGAACGCGCCGCCGGCTTCCTGGTCAAAAACGCACCCATCACCCACCAGGAGCGCTGGGAAGAAAACTCCGGCTACTCCCCCTCCACTCTCGCCGCTGTCATCGGCGGCCTCATCTGTGCCGCCGAAATCTGCCGCGACCACAAATCCGAAGAAATGGGCCTCTTCCTCGAAGAATTCGCCGATTGGATCGAGTCCCACCTCGAAGACTGGACCGTCACCAACGACGGCGTCCTTCTTCCAGAAGTCAAACGCCATTACATGCGCATTCGCCCGCCCGAGACCGGAGACGCCCCCTCCCGCGAAGGCCCGGGTACCGAAAAAATTCACCTCTCCAATCGCCCGCCCAACACTCGCTACGAATTCGAAGCCCGAGAAATCGTCGACGCCGGCTTTCTCGAACTCGTCCGCTACGGCATCCGCAGCGCCGACGATCCGCTCATGGTCGACAGCCTCAAGGTGGTCGACGCTGTCCTCAAGCGCGATCTCCCGCAGGGCGTGGGCTGGCTCCGCTACAACTGGGACGGCTACGGCCAGCGCGCCGATGGCGGACCCTACAAAGGCACAGGCCAGGGCCGCGTCTGGCCCCTCCTTACCGGTGAGCGAGCCCACTATGAACTCGCCGCTGGCCATGACATCACCGCCCTCATCAAGACCTACGAAGGCTACGCCACCGCCGGCAACATGCTTCCCGAGCAGGTCTGGGACGAGCCCGACATGCCCCTTCGCCACCTCACCTACGGTGGCCCCGCCGGATCAGCCTGCCCACTCGTCTGGGCCCACGCCGAATACCTCAAGCTGCTCCGCTCCGCCGTCGACGGCCGCGTCTTTGACCGTATCGAACCCGTCTTCAAGCGCTATGGGCGATTTAAGTCGGAACACGACCACGCCCGCTCTTCCCACCACGGCCGCGGACACGAAAAATGCATCGAGATGTTCAGCCTGCGCCGTCCTATTCAGATCATCCCTCCCATGGCCTCGCTTCGTATCCTTGATGACAAGAGATTCAATGTCCTCTGGACTGAGGACAACTGGGCCAATTCCAAAACGACCGAGGCGCGCAATATCGGGAGCGCCGGCTTCGCAGCCGACATCGTTCCTGCCCAGTTACCCGAAGGTGCTGAGCTATCATTGACTTTCTTCTGGCCAGACGAAAACCGCTGGCTTGGCCGCAATTACACGATTCGTATCCAGGAGTAGTGAGGAACAGTCCTGAGCCTCGACTCGAAAAAATCGCTCCACAGCGTCCGGAACTGTCTCGGATTCGCGCAGAATCCCCGCGCAACAGCGCCCATTTCGCGAAATACGACTCTCCGCTATCGACGACTCGACACACCACGTCGCTTACGAAAGGAACTCCCAGCTTATGCCTGAAATCGCCGCCAATGTTGCCCAGCTCTCGATCGATACCCTCCGCATCCTGGCCATCGACACCGTAGAAAAGGCCAAGAATGGCCATCCCGGCGCTCCCGTCGCCCTCGCTCCCGCTGGCTTCGTGCTCTTCCACGACGTGATGAAGCACAATCCGTCGAACTCCTACTGGGCCAATCGCGATCGCTTCGTCCTCTCCAATGGCCATGCCTCGCCACTCATCTACGGCTTGCTTCACCTCAGCGGATACAAGCTCTCTCTTGACGACCTCAAGAGTTTTCGCCAATGGGAGTCGAAGACGCCCGGCCATCCCGAGTACAGCCACACCGACGGCGTCGAAGTCACCACCGGACCCCTCGGACAGGGTTTCGCCATGGCCGTCGGCCTGGCCATCGCCGAAAAGCACCTCGGCGCGCTCTATAACAAGCCCGGCTACGACATCATCAACCACTTCACCTACGGCATCATGGGCGACGGCGACATGATGGAAGGCGTCACCCACGAGGCCGCCTCGCTCGCCGGAACCCTTGGCTTGGGCAAGCTCATCTTTCTCTATGACGACAACCTCATCTCGCTCGACGGCCCTACCGAGCTCAGCTTCACTGAAAATGTCTATGCCCGATACGAGGCCTACGGCTGGCAGGTCCTGCGCGTTCAGGATGGCAACAATACCGCCGCCATCGAAGCCGCCATCAGGCAGGCTCAGGCCGAAACCTCCAAACCCACCCTCATCGGCCTGCGCACCATCATCGGCTACGGCACCCCGAAAGCCGGCACCAACAAGGTCCACGGCGAGGCTCTCGGCGCCGAGGCCACCATCGCCACCAAGAAGTTCTTCGGCTTCCCTGAGGACAAGAGCTTTTACATCCCCGACGAAGCCCTCGCCACCTGGCGCGAAGCCGTCGACCACGGCAAGAAGTACGAAGCCGAGTGGAACGAGCTCTTCGCCAAATACAAGGCCGAATACCCCGACCTCGCCGCCGAGTTCGAGCGCACCTGGGCCAACAAGCGCAAAGACGGATGGGAAAAATCTATCCCGTCCTTTCCTGCAGGCAAGCCCATGGCTACCCGCACCGCTGGAGGCACCGTCCTCAACGCCCTCGAAAAGAGCGTTCCCGAGCTCTTCGGAGGCGCGGCCGACCTCACCAGTTCCACCAAAACCATCTTCAAGGACAGCCCCAGCTTCCACGTCGACCCCACCGGCCGCAACGTCTTCTGGGGCGTCCGCGAATTCGCCATGTGCGCCGCCGTCAACGGCATCGCCGCCCACGGCGGACTCATCCCCTTCGGCTCGACCTTCTTCGTCTTTTCGGACTATTGCAAACCCGCCCTGCGCCTGGCCGCCATCATGCAGAGCCACTCGCTCTTCGTCTACACCCACGACTCAGTCGCAGTCGGCGGCGACGGCCCTACCCATGAGCCCATCGAACACCTCATGGCCCTCCGCGCCGTCCCGCAGTTCACCGACTTCCGCCCCGCCGACGCCAATGAAACCGCCGCCTGCTGGCGCCTGGCCATCGAGCGCGATAGCCCGTCTTTCATGGCGCTCAGCCGCCAGGACATTCCCGTCCTCGACCCCGACAAGCTCGACATCTATGCCGGTGTCAGCAAGGGCGGCTACGTCGTTGAAGACGCTCCCAACGCGCAAGTCGTTATCCTCTCGACCGGCGCAGAAGTCTGGCAGGCCCTCGACGGTGCCAAGCTGCTGAAAGAGTCCGGCATCGCCGCCCGCGTCGTCTCTCTGCCTAGCTGGAAGATCTTCGATGAACAGTCGCCCGAATATCGCGACTCCATCCTCCTCCCCGGCATTCCCAAGCTGGCCATCGAAGCCGGTTCTCCTCTGGGCTGGTGGAAGTACCTCACCGGCAGCAAAGGCGACGTCATCGGCCTGGAACGCTTCGGCGCCTCCGCCCCCGGCGACATCGTCCTCAAAGAACTCGGCTTTACCGGCGAAAACGTAGCCGCCAAAGCTAAGGCCCTCCTCGGCAAGTAGGCCGAGCAGGCAGTGAACAGTGGGCAGTGAACAGGAAGGCAGCCATGGTTCAATCATTTCGCGATTTGGTCGTTTGGCAAAAAGCGATGAAGCTCACTGTTCGTGTCTACGAACTAACCAAAGATTTTCCTCGAGAAGAGACGTACGGATTGAGTAGTCAAATGCGGAGATCTGCCGTCTCCATTCCGAGCAACATTGCGGAAGGTACGGGCAGATCGAAGACTCCAGAATTAAGGCAATTCCTGAACATCGCGAGAGGCTCTAACTGCGAACTTCAAACACAGCTCATCATCGCCAAAGAACTGAACTTTGCAAATTCAGATCGGCTGGAAGAAGCCGAACAACTTACTCACGAAGTGGGCAGAATGATCTTCACCATGCTGGATAAGCTGGGTCAAAGCAAGACTCACTGACACTGGTCACTGTCCACTGTTAACCGTCCACTACTCACAGTTCACTGGTGCCCCATGAAACTCGTAATCGGTTCCGACCACGCCGGCTACCTCCTCAAAGAGGACGTCCGCGCCTATCTCGCCACCAAGGGTCACGAAGTTGTCGACCTAGGCGTCCACTCCACTGTCCCGTCCGACTATCCGGACGCCGCGGAAGCCGTAGGCGACGCCATCAACGCCGGCGTGGCCGACAAGGGCATCCTCATCTGCGGCTCCGGCGTCGGTGTCTGTGTCGCCGCCAACAAGATCCCCGGCATCCGCGCCGGCATGTGCCATGACCACTACTCCGCCCACCAGGGCGTCGAACACGACCAGATGAACGTCCTCGTCGTCGGAGCCCGCGTCATCGGCGTCGAAACCGCCCACGACGTCGCCGACGCCTTCCTCGCCGCTCACTTCGTCGCGACCGAAGAACGCTTCGTTCGCCGCTACAACAAGCTACTCGCCATCGAAGCCAAGTACTCCAAAGCCGCGCCGTAACAAACTTGCCTTTGCTGTTGCCGTTGCTTTTCTTGCTGTCATTCCCAAAGGGAATCTGCTGTTGCTTTTTCTCTTGCTTTTCTTTCTGTCATTCCCGAAGGGAATCTGCTGTTGCTTTTTCTCTTGCTTTTCTTTCTGTCATTCCCGAAGGGAATCTGCTGTTGCTTTTCTTGCTGTTATCCCCAAACGGAATCTGCTCCTTGACGTAGAACCGAACAAGGCAACGCGCCATGACCATCGAACCACCCCAATTCGACGCCATCCTCTTCGACGTCGGCGGTGTCATGCTCACCAACGGCTGGGACCACAAGGAACGCGCCGCGGTTCTCGACAGCTTCGGCATCACCGGCCCGGCCCGCGACGAGATCGAAGCCCGCCACGTCGCCCCCTACGACGCACTCGAGCGCGACTTCATCACCGTCGACACGTTCCTCGAACAGGCCATCTTCTTCGAGCCCCGCGCCTTCACTCCCGCCGAGTTCCTCGAAGCCATGAAGCTGCAGTCCCAGCCCATCCCGGACAACGCTCAGGGAATCCTTGCCGAAGTTGCCGCATCAGACAAATGGATCACCGGTGTGCTCAACAACGAGTCCCGCATCCTGCATGAATACCGCATGGAAAAATTCGGCTTGGGCAAATATCTCGATGTGCAGTTCAGTTCGCCCTACATGGCCCTGCGCAAGCCCGAACCGGCCATCTACAAGCGCGCCCTCGACATCCTCGGCGTCCCCGGTGATCGCGTGATCTTCATCGACGACCGCGACAACAACACCCAGGCAGCCGCAGCCGCAGGCATGCACGCCATCCAGTTCACCGGCGAAGAAAAACTCCGCCGGGATCTGAAGCAGTTGGAAATTCTCTAAGCGACTCGACAGTGGTCGCGGACCACTGTTCACTGACCACTGTCCACTCGCACTCACACTCGTCCTAAGGAGAAACAAATGCAACTCGGATTGATCGGCCTCGGCAAAATGGGCGGCTTCATGGCAGAGCGCATTCACAACGCCGGCCATACAGTAGTCGGCTTCGACTTCTCGGCGGAAGCCGTATCGAAAATAGCATCCACCGGCAACGTCGGCGCCAGCAGCCTCGAAGACATGGTCAAGAAGCTCGATGCCCCCCGCGCCGTCTGGCTCATGGTGCCCTCCGGCGACCCCGTCGACAAAACCATTGCCGAGCTCGAAAAATTCCTCTCTCCCGGCGACATCATCATCGACGGCGGCAACTCCTTCTACAAGGACTCGATCCGCCGCCACGACGCAGCCGTCGCCAAAGGCTTCCAGTTCGTCGACTGCGGCACCTCCGGCGGCGTCTGGGGACTCAAAGAGGGTTACAGCATGATGATCGGCGGCGACAAAGAGCCCGTCGAGCACCTCCGGCCCATTTTTGAAGCTCTCGCCCCCGCACCCGACAAGGGCTGGGGACACGTCGGCCCCGCCGGCGCCGGCCACTTCGTCAAGATGGTGCACAACGGCATCGAGTACGGCATGATGCAGGCCTATGCCGAAGGCTTCACCATCATGGAAAAGAAAGAAGTCCTCGACCTCAACCTGCCCCAGATCGCCAAGATCTGGCAGTACGGCTCGGTCGTCCGCTCCTGGCTCCTCGACCTCACCGCCGAAGCCCTCGAAAAGAATCCCACCCTGGACGGCCTCGAGGCCTACGTTGCCGACTCCGGCGAAGGCCGCTGGACGGTCTTCGAAGCCATCGACCTGAATGTCTCCGCGCCCATCATCACCGAGTCGCTCATCCGTCGCATCCGTTCGCGCGAGGAAAACAACTTCACCGATCGCATGATCGCCATTCAGCGCAACGCCTTCGGCGGCCACGCCGTCAAGAAAGACTGAACAACAGCTACTAGCTTCTAGCCGGAATTCCACCACCACCTTGCCCTCCTTCTAGAGCCGAGGTGGGAAACAACAGTTTCAACCTCCAACATCCAGCTAGGAGCTACAAGCTAGCAGCTAGAAGCTGCTTTCAGACTGAACAACAGCTACTAGCTTCTGGCTACTAGCCTCTTGCCGGAATTCCACCACCACCTTTGCCCTCCTTCTAGAGCCGAGGTGGGAAACAACAGTTTCAACCTCCAGCATCCAGCTAGGAGCTAGAAGCTAGCAGCTAGAAGCTGCTTTCAGAGGCATACATGGCCACAGTCCAGATGAAGGTCTCTCCCGAAAACCTTTCAAAGGTCTCCAAAGGCAACGAACGCATCCCCGAACCCACCATCATCGTCATCTTCGGTGCCTCCGGCGACTTGACCAAGCGCAAGCTGCTCCCCGCCCTCTTCCATCTCGAACAGGTCGGCTTGCTTCCCAGGGAATTCGCCATCGTCGGCGTCGCCCGACGGCCTCTCGGCGATGAATTCGCCAAGGATATGCGTGCTGGCATCGTGGAATCCGGTGATATCGACGAGTCCGATCCGCAACTCGACGGATTCACCAAAAAGATCCACTACTTCCCCATGAATTTCGACGACGCCAACGGCTACGACGGCCTCAAGGCCGAGCTCGACAAGATTGCCAAAGCCAATGGCATCGGCGGAAATCGTCTCTTCTACCTCGCCACGGCCCCCGAATACTTCACAGAAATCATCGAAAACCTCGGCTCCCATGGCATGAACAAGCCCGACCAGGGCGAGGTGCACGCGGTCATCGAAAAACCCTTTGGTCACGACCTTGATTCCGCCCGGGAACTCAACCACCGCGTCAATGCGGTCTTCGACGAGAGCCAGGTCTTCCGCATCGACCACTACCTGGGCAAGGAAACCGTTCAGAACATCCTCGTCTTCCGCTTCGCCAACGGTATCTTCGAGCCCGTGTGGAATCGCAATTACATCGAGCAGGTCCAGATCACCGCCGCTGAAACTCTGGGCGTCGAAGGCCGCGGGCCCTTTTACGAAAAAGCAGGAGCACTGCGCGACGTCGTCCAAAACCACGTCATGGAACTGCTCTCCTTCGTCGCCATGGAGCCTCCCGTCTCCTTCGAATCCTCCAGCGTCCGCCAGGAAAAGCTCAAGGTCTGGCAGGCAATCCCATCCATCCCGATCCTGAACGCCGTGCGCGGCCAGTACGGTCCCGGCAAAATCTCCGATAAGTCCGGCGATAAAGACGTCCCCGGCTACCGCCAGGAAGATCGCGTCGATCCCAACTCCCAGACCGAAACCTACGCTGCGGTCAAGCTCGAGATCGACAACTGGCGCTGGGCAGGCGTGCCTTTCTACCTGCGCGCCGGCAAGCGCCTTAAAAAGCGCTACACCGAAATCAGCATCGAGTTCAAACAGCCGCCCTTGCTTCTCTTCAACCGTGCCGGTTCCAGCGGCGATTGCGGCGAAATCCAGCCCAACGTCATCACCATGCGCATACAACCCAATGAGGGCATCTCGCTCACCTTTGGCGCCAAGGTTCCCACCACGCAAAGCATGTCCGTTTGCCCCGTCAACATGGATTTCGACTACGCTGCCGCCTTTGGCAAGTCTTCCGCCAACGGCTACGAACGCCTTCTGCTCGACGCCATGCTTGGTGATCAGACTCTCTTCGCTGAGCGCGACGGCGTCGAACTTACCTGGGCGCTCTACACCCCCATCCTTGAAGCTTGGGCCGCCAAGAAACCCCAGACTTTCCCCAACTACGCCGCCGGTTCCTGGGGCCCGGACTGCGCCGACGAGCTCCTCAAAAAAGACGGCCACCTGTGGCGCAAACTGTAGAAACAGGGGCTCTTCTCTACCCTTAGCATTTGGAGTCTTGAATGTCTTCCACGCTGCAAATCACCTACCTCGTCGAACCCGACCCAGCCGCCCTCGCCTGGCGCGCCGCGCTCCAATTCGTCGAGTTGGCTGAAGAAGCCTTCGCCGCCCGCGGCCGCGTCCGCATCGCTATCTCCGGCGGCAACACCCCCAAAACGACCTTCGAGCTGCTCGCCAACCCCGAGCATCCCTTCCTCAACCGCATGCCCTGGCAAGGCCTGGAACTCTTCTGGGTCGACGAGCGCACCGTCCCGCCCGATCATCCCGAAAGCAACTTCCGCATGACCCGCGAAACTCTACTCGACCACGTCGGTCTGCGTCCTGACCAGATCCACCGTATTCAGGGCGAACTCGAGCCGGAAGTAGCCGCCGCGGAATACGAATACGACCTCCGCCGCACCTTCCGCCTCGAGGGCGCCGAAGCTCCTCGCTTTGACATCGTCGCCCTCGGCATGGGTGACGATGGCCACACCGCCTCCCTTTTTCCCCACACCGATGCCATCCACGAGATGGGCCGCCTCGTCGTCGCCAACCAGGTCCCTCAAAAAGACACCTGGCGCGTCACTCTGACCTGGCCCGTCATCAACCACGCCCGCGAAGTCTTCTTTCTCATCGAAGGCGACGCCAAAGCCCCTGTCCTCAAAGAAGTTTTCACCGGCCCCCGCGACGTCGAATCCCTCCCGTCTCAACTCATCTGGCCCGCAAGCGGTATACTCACACTGATTTTGGATAAGGCCGCCGCCGCGCAATTACCCCCTACCGATGCGGATGGAAAAGGCTTCTTGGAGAGAGCTCGATGATTCTTGCAGGCGACGTAGGCGGCACCAAGGTCCACTTGGGGCTGTACGACTTTATCGGTGGCAAACTTCACTACAACCGCGACGAACGCTATCCGGCCAAAGATTACACCGGCCTCGAAGAAATCGTCCGCGAGTTCCTCGGCGCCGAGCATGACCAAATCACTTCCGCCTGCTTTGGAGTTCCCGGCCCGGTACGCGACGGCCGCCTTCGTCTCACCAACCTTCCCTGGACCCTCGACAGCCGCGAGCTCTCTGCAAACCTCGGTATTCAGCACGTCTTCCTCATCAACGACCTCGAAGCCAACGGCTACGGCGTTGCCGAGCTCACCTCCGACCAGATCTTCACCCTCTCGGAAGGCGACGCAGGCCAGATCGGCAACCGCGCCCTCATCGCCGCCGGCACCGGTCTCGGCGAAGGCATCCTGATCTGGAACGGAAAACACCACACCCCGTACCCTTCCGAGGGCGGCCACTCCGACTACGCCCCCCGCAACGAAGACGAAATCGATCTGCTCCGCTACCTCAAGCAGAAATACAACGGCCGCATCAGCTTCGAGCGCGTCGTCAGCGGCATGGGCTTCACCAACATCTACGACTTCCTGCGCGACGTCCGCGGCATGGAAGAGCCCATCTGGCTGCGCGACCGCATGGCCGAGGAAGACCCCAACGCCGTCATCACCGAGCTCGCCCTCGCGGCCAAGAGCGAAATCTGCGAGCGTACCCTCGACATGTTCGTCTCCGCCTACGGCGCCGAGTCCGGCAATCTCGCCCTCAAGGTCCTTTCCATCGGTGGCCTCTACATCGGCGGCGGCATCGCTCCCCGTATCCTCGAAAAGCTCAAAGACGGCACCTTCTACAAGGCCTTCACCGACAAGGGCCGCCTCAGCCAGCTGCTCATCAACATGCCCGTCCGCGTCATCCTCGAGAGCAAAGCCGCCCTGCTCGGCGCCGCCGCCTACGCCGAAGCCCGCGCCGCCGAACTCAGCGGCGTCAGCCCTCGCTCCGCCTCCATAGGTTCCTAGACAGACCTCCCCGCACTCTGCAAAAACTTCCTGTCGAACATCAGAAAAGGCCCGGACAACCTCCGGGCCTTTTCCCATTTCTTCTCGAAGAGTTATGTCGGTGTTCTGCGACAACAAGCTTCCCGCGCGCGTTCTTGCATCACTTCCGGCTTAGGCTTGTCACTCTCCCCGTCTCGGCGTATCCTTCTTTTCCGACCACCAAGATGCGCCTTTCGCGCATAATTCCCTCCGAAACCAGAACTGAGCCGAACGCAGGGGGAAGTTTAGATGAACTCACGAATCGTAATTTGCTCATCCGTTCTCTTTCTCGCCACCTTTTCCACCCACAGTGCATGCCCCCAGACGCCGCCGCCTTCCAAGTCACCCTCTGCGCTCACCACATTCGGCAACTTGCCTCTCAGCTTTGAAGAAAATCAAGGCCAGGCCGATCCGTCTGTCCAATTTCTTGTACACGGTACTGGCTATTCCCTCGCACTCAAGCCGGGTGAAGCCATCTTTGCGCCTCACCGGTCAAATCCAGAAGCCCCATCGCCCTCCTTGGTCCGCATCACCCTTAGCGGCGCCAACAAGCTTTCCAGGATCTCCCCCGAAGATCCGCAAATCACGCGAACCAACTACTTCCTGGGCAACGATCCCGATCGCTGGCGCACCAACATCCCCAACTACGCCAAGGTCCGCTATTACTCCGTCTATCCCGGCATCGACCTCGTCTACTACGGCAATCAAGGCCAGCTCGAACATGATTTCGTCGTAGCTCCCGGAGCGGACCCGCGCGCAATCAGACTCCATTTGCGCGTCGACAATCTTCAAAAACACGGCCTTCACCTCGACGCCGCGACCGGCGATCTGCTCCTGGATCTTGGCACCGGCCTCAACCCCGCCCGGCTGCGTTTGCTCAAGCCCGTCACCTACCAGGTGATCCACGGTCGCCGCCTCTCGGTTCCATCGAACTACCGCCTGTTGGCTGGCAACCAAATTTCCTTCGCCGTTGGCCGCTATGATTCTTCGCAGCCGCTCATCATCGACCCCATCCTGACCTTCTCTACGTACTACGGCGGCAGCGGTTCCAAGACCGGTGGCGATGCTGCCAATGGCATTGCCGTCGACATGTACGGCAATGTCTTCCTCGTCGGCACCGCCAACTCCGAGGACTTTCCCATCACGACAGGCTCCTATCAAGCCAACAATTACGCCGCCCTGACCGGACACGGCAGCACCGTATTCGTCTCGGAGTTCGGCGGCTCCGGAACCTTCGTCCGATATTCGACTTACCTGGGCGGCTCCGGTGGTGACTTTGGCTACGGCATCGCCGTCGACAAGGCCGGCAAAGCATACATCACCGGCGCCACGCACTCGGTCGATTTCCCCGTCACCTGCACCGCTGTCCAACCTTCCAATAAGTCCTCCACACCCGGCGCGACGACTGCTTTCGTTGCCAAACTGAACAAGGCCGGGGATGCACTTCTGTATTCCACCTACCTTGGCGGCAAAGGCAATCAATCCACGCCCGCCTACGGAGATGTCGCCCAGGCGATCGCCGTCACTCCCTCCGGCAATGCATACGTCACCGGCTACACATGGTCCGGCGACTTTCCTGTCACTGCGCAGGCCTTCCAACCCGCGTTCGCCGGAACCGCGCTTGCATCCAACGCCTTCCTGACCGAACTCAACCCGGCCGGAACGAGTTTCGTGTTTTCCACCTACCTTGGCGGCAACGGATCTTCCGGGGCGGGTGACGCGGCCAACGCCATCGTCCTCGACAAGGCCGGAGACATCTTCCTCACCGGCAGCACCACTTCATCCAACTTCCCCGTCACTGCGGCCGCGTTGCAGGCCAGCCTCAAAGGCTCCTCCAACGCCTTCCTGACCGAACTCGACCCTGCCGGCAAAACCGAGCTGTACTCCACCTATCTCGGCGGCAGCGGCAACGACTCCGCTAAGGCCCTCGCTCTCGACAGTTCGGGCAACGTTTATCTGGCTGGAAACACCAGCTCCAGCGACTTCCCTCTCACTTCCGGTGTGCTGGAAGACGCTTCGATTGCCACCAACCCCTTCTTCACCGAGTGGGGCCTTTCCAGCTTTGTCTCCAAGCTGAGCCTCGGAAATGCCACCACCGCCTCTACCCTCGAATACTCCACCTACCTGGAGGGCGCAGGCTCCTCCGTATCCGGCCTTGCCGTGGACAGCAAGGGCAGCGCCTACGTCGCCGGAACAGCCTACACCGCTGGCGCCGGCTTCCTCGGTGGCTTCCAGTCGACCTCCGACGCCCTGCCTGTCCCAAAAGGGCCGAGTTCGGCGTTTATCGTCAAACTCGATCCGCAAGCCACCGTACTCAATTTCGCAACTCTCCTTGGCGGCAGTTCCACCGACGCGGCCAATGCCCTGGCGCTCGATGCTTCCGGCAACGCCTTCATCGCCGGATCGACCAACTCATCCGACTTCCCGACCACCAACGGAGTTCTCCAGCGAATCAATCACGGGCTCGCTGCCAAATCCAGCAATGCTTTCGTCAGCAAACTGGCCCTCGGTGCCGAAGCCAATCAGACACCCTACGCAACCACACCCTTCCTCATCCAGACCAGCCTGGCCGGTAATGTCAACGGCACTGAGACCTGCTACACCGACGGAAGCTACGGAAGCGATTCCATTTCAACCTTCGGGGTTTTTCAGCTGATTCCGGCAAGCTACGGACCGCCTCCCACCGGATTCGTTTACTACCAGGGCGTCAGCGGAAATGTGGAGATGGATCCCGTCATGGGTGGCTGGGACGATGGCGGCTACTATTCCTTCTTGGACGGCTTAGGCTATGACGCGCCATTCGGAGTGTTTGGCTTCGTCTGGGAGGGGTATTACTCCGGCGATTCTGTGTACTCGCCCGCCAGTATCTCGGGGTCCATCACATTCAACCCCGGCTGTCCCTATCCCCCATCCTTTTCGCCAGGTTCAAAGACGCCCTCAACGTCAGGCCGCCCTTCAGTGCAGACAGTCCATTCTGTCCAGTCAAAGCCGACGGTGCTAGGGCCCAAATTCATTCCCCGGACCAGCCTCGCACTGCACCTCGCACCCTCATCTCTCAACCCGCAGATCCAGCCCCATCCCGACGTCTCCTGCCGGTCTACTCTCACCCCCCTGACGGTGTCCGTACACAGTGCCTGGCGTCTTTACGGCGCAGCCAATCCCACCTTCAGCTACTCTTTGTCTGGCCTGATCGATGGCGAC
>CAILBQ010000760.1 GCA_903832475.1 uncultured Acidobacteriota bacterium
CGGATGGGGACTCGATTCTTGTTTCGAACGGACCCGTTTACGGTCTTTGGAACGTGTCGGCCGACACGTTCAGTTCGCAGGCGACAGGCGGGAGTGAGCTGGGGACGTTCTCGCCCTCGTACACAGCGGCAGCAGCCGATGGAACAGCGTTCACACTGGGCTTCGCGGCCATTGAGCCTACGATGGATTTCTATTCCATGATGCAGGATGTCGACTATCTGCAGAGTGGCTTGAACGATACGCAATCGCTGCCGGGGGAGAAGCTTCATCCTTCGGGAGCACTGCTTTACTACCCGGAAAACAACGGCTTCAGCGTGTACGACGTCCACTCAGGACACTTGAGGAGGCGTGTCGCGCTGACGCAGGCGACCTCTGTCGCGTTCGATGCGCTGGCTATCGATGAGACGGGGTCGAAGGTGTTCCTGCTTACGACAGCCGGGCTCGCGGAGGTGGATATGGCCGACGTGCCGTTGAGCATTGGCCATCTGCAACCGGCTCAGGGACCGGCGTCCGGCGGAGCGAGCGTGGTGGTGCGAGGCAGCGGATTTGTGAGCGGAGCGCAGGTGCTGTTCAATAAGACGCCGGCCAACGTTGCGTTTGTCGATGGATCGACGTTGAAGGTCACAGCCCCTGCTGTTGCTGCGGGCGCGGTGCGAGTAACGGTAATCAATCCAGACGGAAGCCAGTACTCGCTGGACAATGGCTTTACCGCGCAGTAGTTGCCGGCCAGGCGACGAAACTCTCTCCTACTCGTCGAGCTTGAAGACCTTGATCTGGACAAGCTGAGCGATGGTGAGGTTTTTGAAACCGCGGGCTTTCATGCTGGCGACGAAGGGGCCGTCGATCTTGAAGACGCTCATCTGGATGAGCTCGTCTTCAGTGGGTTCGTAACCCAGGGCGCGGACCTGCTGCACTTTTTCCGGCGACACGCCCACGGCTTTCATGCTGGTGAGTTTGTTGGCTTCAAGCTCGGGGTAACCTGCGCTCGCCATCGCACGGACGTAGGCGGGATCGACGCCGAGGGCTTTGAGGCCCATGAGGTTGTCGCTGGTCATGCCTTTGACGCCAAGGTCTTTCATGGCCTTGACCCACCCGGTGGTGACGTCGAGCATGGCGTAGCCGCGAAGGCGATCTTCGCTTTGGTCGTGGAAGCCGAGGGCGTCCATGCGCTGCACGAACTCGGGATGAGGAGTAAAAGAGAATGTGCCACGCAGGGCGGCCTGGTGGACGGTGCCGACGCAGCGCAGTTCGCCGGCTTCTGCGTTGATGCGGGCGTCCAGGGAGGCACCTTCGCGCTCGAGATCGGCGGGGGTGATGCCCGACCAGCGGCTCCACGGCATGCCGGAGTCGTTTTCGGTGCAGCGGCCTTCGTCGTTGCAGTTGGGGCGCTGGATGGAGAACTGCAGGCGGCCCTCGTGGCGGTCGGCGGTGATGGAGCAGGTTCTTTCGGAGGCGGCGAAAGCCGAGCCGCATCCGAGTGCCAGTAGTGCAAGCGTGATGATTCGTCGCATTCCACCCTCCTGGGTGACGCTTTGGGTTGCGATTTCCGGGTGTCGTTTCGGTCGCGGTTAGTTGTCGAGGAGGCCGGACATCTTGAGCTTCAGCAGCTTGTCCAGATCCTTGCCGTCGAAGCCGTGGGAACGGGCGTCGGCCATGAATTTCTCATCGATGTGGAAGACGGCGGCGCGGCGCAGTTCCTCGGTGGTGATTCGCGGGAATTCGCGCTTCAGCCACTCTGCGTATTCGGGAGTCATGCCCTGGGCTTTGAAGCTGATGAGCTCGTGGAGGTTCAGGCCAGTCAATCCGACCTTGCTCATGGCGGTTGCGTATTCGGGGGTGATGCCAAGGGCTTTTTCGGATTGGGCTTCGTGGAAGTCCTTGGGGCCGAGACCGCTCCTGGTCATCATGGACAGCCATTCCGGAGTGACGCCGAGGGCCTTGAGGCTGATGAGGTCATGAGCGCTGGGGCGGCCGAGGCCTGCGTTGGCCACGGCCTTGGCGTACTCCGGGGTGACGCCGACAGCCTTCATGGAAACGAGCTGGTCGAAGTCCTTGCTCAGGTCCATGGGGTAGCCGGCAGCGCGCATGCCGTCGATGTATGAGGGGCCTTTGTGAACGGAAGACTGTGTTTCGGTTTGAGAATCAGACGAGGATTCCTGCTGCGCCCCGTCGACGTTCACCGAGGTGTTCGCAGAAGTGGCAACATCGGCCCGGACATCAGCGGAAACGGCGACGTCCCTGGTGATGTTGTCATTGCTGTCGAGATGGACGACGACGTCTGGAACAACGGTAACGTCGGCCGGCGCCGGCGCGGGTTCTGGCGCTGGTGCTGGGGTGAGGACTTGGGGCGATGGTGCGGCGGCTGTAGAAGAGTCAGCAGCCTGCGGTAAAGCCGATTGTGGGACAGCGGCCGGTGCAGCGATCGCTTTTTGTACTTTGGGGCCGACCAGCAAACCAAGGACGACCACACCGGCAACGGCGATGCGCATGCCACTTGTCATTCTGCTTTCGATCGTCATACTTTCTCCTAGAACTTGCTTGATACGGCGCAACAACAAGCCGTTGGAACCTTTGAGAGCCATGGCCAGGGTGAGGCGGGCGGTTTTTTCTTCTTCGAGGCGGAGCAAGGCTTGCGCGTAGAGGATGGGATCGGCGCAGACCTGGACGGCGATCTGGTCGCAGCAAACTTCGCGGCGCTCGCGAATGGCGCGGCTAAGGCACCACACGGCAGGGTGGAAGAAAAGAATGCTTTCGGCAGCGGTCTGAAAGAGGTTGCAGAGATAGTCCCAGCGGCGGATGTGGCCTAGCTCATGAGCGAATACGGCTTCGAGCTCGGAAGGCGGCATGCGCAGCACGGCACTGATGGGCACGATCACGGTGGCGTGCCAGACGCCCATGACCATGGGCGAGATGACTTCGTCGGAGATGCGCAGGGTAAGCCGGCGGCCGACGCGCATGCGGGCGCAGATGCGGCGGAACTGCTGTTCGAGTTCAGGAGGAACGCTGCGGCGGGCGCGCTGGCGCAGGCGCTCGAGTTGGAACCATCCACCGAGAGCGCGAAGGGCGAGGAGGAGGACGCCGGCGATCCAGAGCATGTCGAGCCAGGGTAAGAGCGGCTCGATGCGATCGCCGAGCAGGGCGCGCTGCTGCTCGAATTCCGGAGCCAGAACAGTCGGGCTCAGGACGGCGGGAAGAACGCTGGCGATGGCCTGCGCCGGCGTGGCCGACTGCTGTACTTCATTCAAAGGCGACGGGAAAAACATCGCGCTCGACGCGACGCCGGCCTGGGTGCGCATCTCGTAGAGGAAGGTAGAGACGACAGCAACCGGCATGAGAGCCAGGGCGCAGACAGCGATGGCGTAGCGGACAGACGACGAAGCGCGGGAGGCGGCGCGGTCGACGGCGGCGTAGACCAGGGCCAGGGCGGTGCCCTGCCAGCAGAAGTGCAACAATGTCCACCCCAGCGCGACGGCTTCTGCGCGGGATAACCAATCGATTGCGCCCATCTTGAACCTCCGGTATGCGTGAATTTCTGAAGCCAAGCTGCGGTTTCGGGGAAAGCTAGTTTTTACTCTTGCGGGCAATCAGCTTACGGATGGCGTCGAGCTCGTCATCGCTGGCGGTCTCCATTTCGAGAGCGCGGATGGCGAGCTGGGCGGCGCTTCCGGCAAAGAAGCGGTTGCTGAGATCGCGGAGAAAGCGCTGCTCGGTGTCGACCTGGGACACCGATGCGCGATAGACGTGAGCGCGCTCGCGTTCGTCGCGATGGACCAGCCCCTTCTCGGTCATGATCTGGAGCTGTTTGAGGACGCCGGTATAGACAACGGGGCGGGTGGCGTTGACGGCCTCAAAGAGCTCGCGGACGGTGGCCGACTCTCGGTCCCAGAGGATGGAGAGCAGTTCCAGTTCGCCTTCGGTGGGTCTGGGGATTTCGCGCTTCGTGACCATGAACAGGACAATATACGATGATCTTCGTAGTTGTCAACTAAAGTCTTCGTAGTTTGACTTTTTAAACGAAGCCGAAATCAGGGCTGGGCGTAATAGAGGGTATTGGTGCGGACTGTCATGCCGGGCCGGTTGAGGTTGACGCGCACGGTGTGAAATTCCGCCAGTGTGGTTGCCGGTGGGGAGTCGAAGGACAGAATGTAGTAGGCATTCTCGGTGTCGATGGAGTGGGTGATTTCCGCAGCAAGGTCTCGTCTTGCGACGAGGATTTGCCCTCCGCTTTGGTGAGCAAGAGCCTGAAGGCCGAGACTGCCGGCGGTGGCGTCATTTGCAGTAGGGACGCCTTCGAAGAACGCGTTGTCGTGATCGTTGCGCAGTTCGGCCTTGCGCATCATGTCGGGTGAGGATACTGCGTCGAGGGTGATCTGGGATTCACGCAGAGTGGTGGAGAGCTCGACCAGGTAGTGAAAGAAATTCTCGCGGGTGGCCGCGCTGTCATTGGTAAATTCCTTCTCGTTGAGGAGGGGCCAACCGGGGCCGAGCCAGAGGAGAAGAACTCGACCAGGGACGTTTTCTTGTTGGGAAGCGAGTTTGTAGAGGGCGGCCACGGATCGTTCGAAGCGTTCGTTCAAGCAGGCAAGCGCGTGGGTCGATTGAAGGGTTGCCGGGGCATTGGGCATCCACACGTTGAGAAAGCTTCGATTGGCATCAGGATCTTCCTGGCAACTGACGGGATGAATCCGGTCTTTGAGCTGTTTGACCTGTTCGAGGAGCGCTTCCCGATCACGCGACGAAGAGCCGATGGTTGTGCCGGATTCCCCAAGAACCGCAATAGAGGTTGGATTAAGGAGAGAGGACGGCCTTGCCTGCAGATATTTCTCGATTTCGCGGCGGTCATGCTCGATGGCGCGTGCTGGGTTGTTTACGGCGTCGAGCAAGACAATGACGTGAAAGGGTCGCGGAGACTGGTTGTCATCGACGGCTTGGAAGGAAGTGAGAGTCTGCGGCTGACCGTTATCCAAAAGGGCGAAGTCCCGCTCCTTGAGATCGGAGACGGGTTGGCCGTCAGTGTCGGTCAGAACGACTTTCAGGAGGATGCGATGTTGGGCCTGGTAGCGCTGTTCGCGCTGATCGCGGGTGCGGGGAATGAGGACTGGAGAAATTCTTTGAGGAGTCTGTGAAGCGGGCGGCTTTTGCTGCGTCAACGCAGATGTTGCCGCGCAGAGGAAGAGCGCGCTCGAATTTAGCCAATGCTGCATCCGACGCTTCTCCTCCCTGTCTCATTTTGATCGATCACGGTCGATCGTGGTGGGAATTCTATCCCCACTGGTGGCAGGAATCTCAACCTATCGGTCGATACTGGGCGAGTCGAGGCTCGCCTATACTGAGTCGCGTTCGCATGCATTTTGAAGAATGGGAGAGGTGTGTCGTGACGGAAGCTGCAAACCCACGACGGCCGCGGCGGGGCACGTATCGGCCGAAGCCGGAGACGCAGGCGCTGTTGAAGGTTTCCGGCAATCCCATCAATGGGCTGGGAGAGACGAGTCGGCGGCAGGCCAGCCCCTTCTTCTGGCACCCAGCCGATCAGCATCCATTTGGCGAACTGCAGCTGGTGGCGCGGGTCAGTTCGCGCAAGTGCCCGGGGTCGACGGAGGCGTTTTCAAAGGCCTACGAGTATCCCGAGTTGGTGACCCTCGCGGAGACGAAGAATATGGCCGCGCCCGAACTGCTCTCGGCACAGATGATGGCGTTTGCGCGGGAGCATGAAGCGGATGGCGTGGGCATTGCCGCGATGGACCCGCTGTATGTGTTCGAAGGATATTCGATTGCAGACCCGTGGGTGATCGTGCTGGCGGTGGCGCACAACTATGAGCGGCTGAAGGAGGTTCCTTCGGACGAGACCAATGGGGTGGGCGTGTCGGATGTCGGCGACCAGTATGCGCGGGGAACGCGGTCATCCTATGCGCTCGCCAACTGGATTCGCGGGCAGGGGTACAACGCGAGCCCCTATCCGGGGCCGATGGCGAGTGCCCTGCTGCTGATTCCTCCGGCGATTACCTGCGGCCTGGGCGAGCTCGGCAAGCATGGTTCGCTGATCAGCCGGGAGTTTGGCGCGGGGGTGCGACTGGCGGGCGTGACCACGGACATGCCGCTGGTGGCGACGAAGCCCGACCGGTTTGGCGCGGACGAGTTCTGCATGACCTGCCAGGTATGTACGCGGGCGTGTCCGCCTGCGGCGATCGGCGACACTAAGCAGATGGTGCGCGGAGTGGAGCGCTGGTACGTGGACTTCGACAAGTGCATACCGTTTTTTGCGGAGGCAGCGTCGTGCGGGATCTGCATTGCAGAGTGTCCTTGGACGCGTCCGGATGCGCGGCCCAAGCTGCTGGCGACGATGGCAAAGCGGCTGAGCAGCGACTCCGCGAAGAAGGATGCTGAGCGGCTGGTGGAGGCTTGATGCTGGGAGTTCAGATGGTTCAGCAGACGACTGCGCCAGCGGGGCGTGCGAGCGTAGACAAAGCAGCATGGTGGGTCGCCGGGGTCGCCGTGCTGATGTCGCTGGCTTGCCTGGCGGTGCCGATGTATGTGATTCGGCCGTTTGTTGCGCAGGATGCTGGACAGCTGGCGGCAGCGCTGACCATTCGCGGGATGGGTCCGTGGATCTCAGCGGTGTGCGCAGTGATTGTGCTGCTGGTGGCGTGGAGGGCATGGGGAAGCGCTCCAAAATGGTTTGTTAAGGCCGGGCTGGCGACGCTGGCTGTAGTGGCTGTGGCTGTGGCCTGCCTGACGCATGTGAATATTTTCGAGATCATGTTTCATCCCTACCCGGGACCGGTGTTTGTGCAGGCTGCGGCGGCGGGGGTCGATGCGGACGACAAGGTGCTGGCCGTGTCGGCAAGCGGCGAGGCGCATGCGTATCCGATACGCACCATGGGCTATCACCACATCGTCAACGACACGGTGGGCGGCGAACCGATCGCGGTGACCTACTGCACGCTGTGCCA
>CAILBQ010000761.1 GCA_903832475.1 uncultured Acidobacteriota bacterium
GTGGAACGCCGCGCCTGGTGACGCAGAATCCATCCTCGTATTTTCATAGCTGGTCTCCCGATGGCAAGACCATCGCTTTCACGCGGCCTCACCCAGGTGGTGGAGACATCTTCAGCATTTCTGTCGAAGGCGGCGCAGAAACGCGCCTCACCACCACCCAGGGCGTCAGCGATGATCCGGATTACTCTCCAGATGGAAAGTACATTTACTTCAACTCCGATCGAGCTGGCGGTTTGATGCAGATCTGGCGCATGGATGCCGATGGCAGTCATCCGGAGCAGATCACTTCCGATGAAGCAGACAACTGGACGCCGCATCCCTCGCCGGACGGAAAGTGGATCGCCATTCTGACCTATGACAAGAGCGTTACGGGACACCCGGTGAACAAGGAAATTTCTCTGCGCTTGATATCGGTGAAGGATCGCCAAATACATACCTTGGTAGACCTGCTAGGAGGCAGCGGCACCTTCAATGTGCCGGACTGGTCCCCGGACAGCGGCCACCTTGCCTTCGTCAGCTATCAATTCGTCTATCCAGAAAAGTGATGACCTGGGAAAAACCCCTACGGCCCGTCTTTTCACGTTTCGATACGATCCTGACATTTCTCCGGCTTTCCGCTCTTGCAAACAACCTATCGGCATTTTCGAGACTCCCATGGATGAGACAAGCAATCAGGCGGGAGAAGTTCGTTCATGCGCAAGCCCCTTTCAGCGACCTACCGAATTCAATTACATGCCAAATTCAACTTCGATGCGGCCGCGGCCATCGCCGATTATCTGTCAGAGCTGGGTATTTCTCATGCGTACATGTCACCGTACTTGCAGACCGCGGCTGGCAGCACACACGGCTATGATGTAGCCGATTTCAAGTCCATCAATAAGGAGCTCGGCGGCGCTGAAGCACAGGCGCGTTTCTGCAAACGGCTGGGTGAAAACGGCCTGGGGCAGATCCTCGATATTGTGCCCAATCACATGTCGCTCACGCAGAACAATCCCTACTGGCGTGATGTCCTTGAGAACGGCCCCGAGAGCCGGTATGCAAGCTATTTCGACATGGACTGGGAGACCGGCGAAGCGCGCATGCGCAACAAGGTGCTGCTTCCCATCCTCGAGAATCAGTATGGCGTTGTGCTCAAGAATCGGGGCGTACAACTGGAACGCAAGGGGGCGCGATTCGAGATCACGCATGCGGGAAACTGCCTGCCAGTTGCTCCAGCGTCGATGTCTGGGTTTCTGGCGTCTGCGGCGCGCATTTTGCGATCGGACAAGCTGGCCTTTTTAGCTGACTCCTTTGGGCGGCAGGTGCATCAAGACAGCGATGACAGCATGGCGATGTTTCGCCTGCAGCGTGACAAGAACGTTCTCTTGCGCCTGCTGGACGACTATATCGCTGAAGACGGACAGGCTCTGGATGCAATCGATGAAGCCATCGCATCGATCAATAACGATCCTGGCGTTCTCGATGAATTTCTGCAAAAGCAGCACTACCGGCTTGCCTACTGGAGGGCAGCCGATCAAGACCTGGGGTATCGGCGTTTTTTTGATGTCAATACCTTGATCGGCATGCGCGTTGAGCGTGAGCACGTCTTCCTCGAAACGCATGAGTTGATCTTGGACTGGCTGCGGCGTGGTGTGTTGGATGGTGTTCGCGCAGATCATGCGGATGGTTTGCGTGATCCGCAACGATACTTTGAGCGGCTGCGCGAACATGCGCCGGACGCCTATATTGTCGCGGAGAAAATTGTCGCGCGCAACGAAACGCTTCCACCGGGCTGGCCGGTAGCGGGCACGACCGGATACGAATTTCTTAACCTCATGAATGGGCTTTTCGCCTCGCCGGACGGCCTCATCTCGCTGGAGGCGTTCTACGCAGAGTTGCTTGGCCAGACGACAGACTACCCCGCCTTAGTGCATGACAAGAAGATCGCCGTCACGGCGGAAGGCCTGGGCAGTGATGTGAATTGGCTGAGTTCCATTTTCGTCGAGATTTGCGAAGCAGATCCGGATCATCGCGACCACACGCGCGCCCATATTCGCCATGCCATTCGAGAAGTGGCTGCATGTTTTCAGGTGTATCGCACCTATGTCTCTCCAGAGAGAGATGAGATTTCCGAAATCGATGCGGCGGTCATCCAAACAGCGATTGATGTTGGAGCGGCTTACCGACCTGACATTGACCGCGGGCTGTATGACTTCATCGGCGATGTTCTGCTGTTGCGCAAGCGCGGCGCGCTGGAATCGGAATTCCTACTGCGCTTTCAGCAGTTCACCAGCCCGGTGATGGCCAAGGGACTCGAAGATACGGCTCTCTATTGCTACAACCGCCTCGTCGGATTGAATGATGTAGGCAGTAACCTCGCCAATCCCACTGTAACCATCGACGATTTTCATCGCGCGTGCGCTTACAACCAGCAACATCAGCCCCAAACGATGTTGACCCTGACGACCCACGATACCAAGCGCGGCGAAGATGTGCGCGCGCGCCTGATGGTGTTGAGCGAAATACCTCTGGAGTTTGCACAGGTCATCCGCCATTGGTTTGACATGAATACCCTCCACCGCAAAAGCAATGTTCCCGATCCCAATACCGAATATTTGTATTACCAAACGCTGATCGGAGCTTGGCCTATTGATGCAGAGCGCGCCAACGCGTACATGATCAAAGCGACGCGCGAAGCCAAGCAACAGACGTCGTGGGTTCATAACAACTCGGCTTTTGAGACTGGCCTCCAGGAGTTCATCAAGGCAACGCTCGGTGACGAAGACTTCTGCAACGAGGTCAGTGGCTTTGTACGTCAAATTCAAAACGCGGGCTATTCCAATTCTCTGACGCAAACGCTGTTGAAGTACGCGTCTCCAGGCGTACCTGACCTTTACCAAGGAGCAGAGCTATGGGATCTCCGCTTGGTGGACCCTGACAATCGAACTCCGGTCGACTACGACCGTCGCAGGCAGTTGCTGCGTGAGATGCAGCATTTATCCATCGATCAGATCCTGGCCCGGATGGATGACGGAATGCCAAAACTTTTTGTTATCCAGCGAGCACTCCAGGTGCGGCGAGAGCATGCCGTTTCCTTCGGTCCGAACGGAGAGTACACGCCGCTTCTCGCCCGCGGTGAAAAGCAGCAGCACGTGGTTGCATTTCTTCGTGGCGCCGATGTGGCCGTGGTCGTACCCCGACTGTCCTCACGCCTAACTGATTGGCAGAAGACCGAGATCAGCTTACCCTCAGGCACTTGGACGAACGCATTTACAGGAGCCGAATTGGCGGGGGGCGCTGTGGCAGCGGAAACACTGTTTTCTCAGTTCCCAGTGGCGTTGCTGACCAGGAGATCTTAGTTCTCCGCTCACCCGCAAGCAACGATGAAGCTCAGTCTCTTTGGCGCGGGCGGGCAGGCCCCGGCGCCAACGCTTTTATTAAGCAATATTGCCCCTCGTCGTTCACGTCTTCCTGAAGTCTCGCATCGAACTGAATTGCAGTCTGGAAAAGAAACACCAACGAAGCGATTGGAATCTCAACGTGGAGAAATATACATTTATGAAACCAACGACATTGGCTACAGCTTCTGCAGTTTTCGCGATTGCCCTCTTGTTAGGCATCGCCGGGTGCAAAAAATCTCCAGATCAGACGGCCCAGAACGGACAGCCACAAGATCAAACGGCAGCGGCGACGACACCGGATCAGGGAGATCCAGCCAACGCAAATCTGGCTCCGGTTCCCGACACGACAACGCAGGCAGCGGCGCCCGAGCCCGCGGCAGGAACCACCACCACGGCGCGGAGGCACCGCAGGGACGCCGATGCTTCTGGAGGCGACCAGGATCAAGGCTACGATCAGGGATCGGGCGACCAGGATTATAGCGAGGCTGCATATACTCCCACACCGGCCACCTACGCGCCACAGCCCCCGCCAGAACTGCCTGAATACCAGCAACCGCCCATTCCTGCTCCTGGCTATATCTGGACGCCCGGTTATTGGTACTACGGTTCAGAAGGCTACTACTGGGTTCCAGGAGCATGGACTCAACCTCCCTACGAGGGAGCACTTTGGACCCCTGGCTACTGGGGTTTCCGCGGCGGACGTTTCGCCTTCTTCCATGGATACTGGGGCCGCTACGTCGGCTTTTACGGCGGAATTGATTATGGATTCGGATATGCAGGACGGGGTTACCAAGGCGGCTACTGGAATGGCGATCACTTTGCCTACAACCGAGCCGTAAATAACATCAGCAATGTTCACATCACGAATGTGTACAACCGGACCATCGTGAACACCACGACCATCAACAACACGACCATCAATCGGGTCAGCTACAACGGCGGCCCTCACGGAGTGCCGGTTCGACCGAGCGCCCGGGAAGTAGCTGCTTTCCGCGCCCCGCATGCACCGCCGATGGCGGCCCAGCTGCAACTGGCCAAGGTAGCGGCCACCAACCGTGCGCAGTTGGCTTCGGTAAACAAGGGTCGTCCTGCTGAGGTGGCGGCAGCGCGGCCCATTCCTGCCGATAAGGGAATCAAACCGGCTCCGGTGATGCGTCCGCAGGTGCGGGCAGCAAATCAACCTGCAGGCCGGCCTGAACCAAACAATGCGCGGCCTGAACCAAACAATGCAAAACCAGGCAGTCCGGCAGGACCACAAGGCAATCACCCCGCAGCCAACGAAAATCGACCGGTAGCGGCGAAGCCGGGTCGACCGAATGAGCCGACAGCTCATCCCGAAACGCGACCCGGCGCGCAGCCTGCACCAGGCCGGCCAACTCCTGAAAATCACACCCGGCCCGGACAGCCGGCTCATCCTGCTCCAGAAGCCAAGCCGGCCCCGCAAGCCCGGCCTGAGGCACGACCCCAAACAAGGCCCGAGGCGCGCCCCGCACAACCAGCCCGTCCAGAAGCACGCCCTGCGCAACCAGCCCGTCCCGAAACGCGTCCAACTCAACCGGCTCGGCCTGAGGCGCGTCCGGCCCCAAAGCCCGCACCGAAACCGGAAGCCTCGCGTCCAGCTCAGCCGGCCCACCCCGCGGAGAGAAAACCGGCAGAACGTCCAAATCCGAACGAACATCCAAAACCTGAATAGTTTTCTCCTGTAAAAGACGTGGCGCGCTACCTCAGGGTGGCGCGCCTTTTTTTCGCAAGCCGTATCTTAACTAGGAGGAAGAGGAGTTCCTTTCATGCACAGCGATATTCTTTTACGAAAACAACTGGTCAAGCTGCTGACGTCCGGCGAAGCGCACGCCGATTTTGACAAAGCCATCGACGCGCTCCCCGAGGAACTGAGAGGGAAAGTCCCGGATGGTGGCGAACATTCGCCCTGGCAGTTGCTGGAGCACATGCGCATTGCGCTGTGGGACATCCTGGAGTTTTCTCGCGACTTGAAGCACAAATCGCCCAAGTGGCCTGAGGAATATTGGCCGAAGCAGTCTGCGCCTGGATCGGCCTCCGACTGGGAAAAGAGCGTCAAGGAGTATAAGACGCTCATCCAGGGCATGAGCGATCTAGTCAGTGACGAGTCTGTGGACTTGTTTGCCAAAATCCCGCATGGGGACGGTCAGACCGTCCTTCGCGAGGCTCTGCTGGTGGCCGACCACAATGCGTACCATGTCGGCCAGCTGGTACTGACGCGCAAACTGCTGGGCGCCTGGGGCTGACTAGAGCTTCAACACGAATTGGCTGAGTTGGCCGGGCGGAGCAATCAGGCCCGGCCGACAAACTCCCTGGTTTCCGTGGAAACCTTGACCTTCTCGCCCTGTTTAATGAAGAACGGAACACGAATTTCTATGCCGGTTTCAAGCTTCGCCGGCTTAGTGACGGCCCCGCTGGCGGTGTCCCCCCGAACGCCCGGTTCGGTGTACGTAACTTCGAGTTCGACTTGGGCGGGCATCTGCAGGCCGATCGGATTGCCGTTGAACTTGTGCAGTTGAACGATAGCGCCCTCCAATAAATAGTCCAGCGCGTCCCCCACCATATCGCCTGTAAGTGTCACCGTTTCAAAGCTTTCCTGGTCAAGGAAGTAGGACCCGTCGTTATCGCTGTAGAGATAGGACGCGTCCACCATCTCGAGGTCGGGTTCTTTGAATTTGTCGCCGGCCTTGAACGTCTTGTCAAACACTGCGCGGGTAATCAGGTTGCGCATCTTGAGGCGGACGAGCGTCTGGCCGCCGCGCGCAGTAGGTGTGGATACCTCCACGTCGAGACAATAATAAGGGGCGTTTTCAAATTCAAAATACATCTTGCGTTTGATTTCAATCGCTTCAAGCAATGCAGCCATGACTGTCCTTTAGATGGTTCGGCCCGCGGTTCCCTGCGGCAAGCCTCAGAATATCAGGCAAATGCGTGTTGCCGGGAGGCGGACGACGTAAGCCGATTTCGCCGGGAACCGAAAATCCTGAAAATGCGTTGTCAGTAACACACGAAAAGTCAGGGGGACACTGCTACACTCAGCGGCAGCCATCCACAAACCTGATTGTTGCGGATCCAGCGCCAGGGCGAATTCTTCCCCTCGCGCACCGGAAGTGAGAAGCGATGCAATTCAGTGAAGCCCTCAAACTCGCGTTGCAGTCATTGTGGGCGAACAAGCTGCGTTCGATCCTCACGCTGATCGGCGTGGTCATGGGTGTGGCGTCGGTGATCATGGTCATCACCCTGACCAACACGGCCAACAACTACATGGGCAGCAAACTCTCCGGTTATGGTGCCGATGTGTTCACGGTGGCGCGCGAGGGACTCTCGTTTGGCGATCCGGACGACTATATCAAGTTCCAGAAGCGAAAGATCCTGCGCTTTGAAGACTACCAGGCGGTCCAGGACGGATGCAGCCTTTGCCGGGAAGTGGGCGCTTCCCTGTCGCGATCGGCCAAGGTTGTCAATAATGGTCATTCGACGACCGGCACAGAGATTCGCGGATATACCTCCGCCATGTTCTCGTTGAGCAACACGAATGTGGCCGTGGGCCGGGCTCTTACGGAAGCCGACGTCGAACATGCGACGCACGGCGTTGTGATCGGCGGCGACGTATTGGACGACATTCTGGGAGATGGCGATCCGATTGGCAAGGAAGTGCGGGTAGACGGCGTACCCTACACGGTCGTGGGCATCGGCGAACGGCAGGGCAAGACCTTTGGCCAGTCGCAGGATAACTGGGTGGCCGTTCCGCTTTCGACCTATCAGCATACGTACGGAACCAACGAATCGCTGACCATCTACTCGCGCGCCAATGGCGACTCCAAGGTGATGGAGCAGGCTGAAGACCAGGTCAAGGTGATCATGCGCACGCGACGCCATGACGCGCCAGGGGCGGCAGACAGTTTTGAAGTTCAAACCAACGACACGTTCCTCGATATCTGGAAGCAGATCAGCCAACTCTTCATCTTTATCGTCTTTGCCCTTGCCTCAATTTCGCTGGTGGTGGGCGGCATCGTGATCATGAACATCATGCTTGTATCAGTCACGGAACGGACCCGCGAAATTGGTGTTCGCAAGGCGTTGGGAGCGAGGCAGAAGGATGTGCTGCTCCAATTTCTGATCGAGTCGGCACTGATGGCAGCCCTGGGCGGCGTGATCGGCATTCTGTTGGGAATTGGCGTCGCTGAACTGATCACACATCTATTCGATATCGCGGTGAGCGTTTCGCTGGGCTCGGTGCTGCTGGGCATGTTCATGGCGACCGGGACGGGTATTTTCTTCGGCGTATATCCGGCAAGCAAGGCGGCCAAGCTGGATCCCATCGTGGCGTTGCGCGCCGAGTTGTAGCTCTTTCGCGGAGCGAAAGGGAAGAATCAGGAGCATTGGAAATGGCACAAGGTCAGGTTCGTGAATCGGTTCGGATGGCGCTCGAAACGCTGCGTGCCAACAAGCTGCGCTCCGGGCTGACAATTTTGGGGATCGTTATCGGGGTCACATCGGTCATCGCCATTTCTTCTGTGATCAATGGCGTCAATAATCGCGTGGATGACTTTGTGAGCTCTCTTGGCTCGAACGTTTTCTGGATTTTCCATCTTCCCTTTGGCCTGCAGAAGCCTACCACCGAGCAATTGACGCGCAAGAAACTGACCATCGAAGACGCGGTAGCCATTCGCAAGCTGCCTCACATTATCGCGGCAGACGGAGGCCATCGCTACGCGCGGGCATTCGGGCTTGGCAACGTCAGCGTCAAATACCAGGGGAAAAAGATCGCCAACACCCTGCTTGAGTCGCACACGGCGCAGCTGCCCGAGGTCAATGACATCACGATGCAGGAAGGCCGCTTCTTCACCGAAGATGAAGACGAGCGCCATGCCAAGGTAGTGGTGCTGGGTCACGATACCTGGGAGGAGCTGTTTGGCTCCGAACCGGCCGTAGGCAAGGATGTCAATATCGAGACCTCCCTCTACACCGTCATCGGCGTGGTCTCCAAGAGGAAGCAGCCCTTCGGCAGCGGTAAGAATCCACAGGACAATGCTGCGTACTTTCCCAACGGCACGTTCACCAGCCTGCATCCCGAGGTGACCGATCTTTTCATCGCTGCCAAATACGACGATCCTGCGAACAAGCTCGTAGCGCAGGAAGAGATTCGTGAGCTGTTGCGCGTACGCCGACATGTCAAGGTGCAGGCGGACGATAACTTTGAGATTTTCGGGCCGGATTCTTTGACGCGGCTCTGGGATCAGGTCACGGGTGGCCTGCGCCTGTTCATGCTTGCAGTCTCGAGCGTGGGATTGATGGTAGGTGGGGTCGGCGTGATGAATATCATGCTGGTCTCGGTAACGGAGCGCACGAGAGAGATCGGCATCCGCAAGGCGCTTGGCGCGACCAAACGCACCATTCTCACTCAGTTCACCACAGAAGCGGTCACGCTGTGCGCCGTGGGTGGAGTTTTCGGCGTGGTCATCGGCGCGATCATTACGTGGATCGTCTATTTTCTGCCGGTGGGACTGCCCGCGTCCCTGTCGACCTTCTGGGTGATTTTTGGGTTTACCGTGGCCTGCGCAATTGGCTTGCTCTTCGGAATTTATCCGGCGTGGAAAGCGGCGAATCTCGACCCCATCGAGGCCCTTCGCTATGAATAGAGGGCTGCAAGTTCCGAAACACGCGTAGGCCTGCGCTGCCAACTGTGGAAGAATAGCGCTGAGTCTTTCAACTAAGGGTCAGCCATGCCTCCGGGGAAATTGAATCATGTGCGGTTGCTGGACGTCGCGCGCGCCTGCGGGCTTTCCGTGTCGACGGTCTCTATCGTGCTGAGTGAGGCGCCTCTCTCGCAATACGTCGCGGTCAGCACGCGAGAACAGATACGCACCGTGGCGCAGCAGCTTGGCTACCATCCCGACGCTTACGCGCGATCGCTGCGCCGCCGGCGAAGCCACACCATTGGCGTGGTCGCCTTCGATCTTTCCGACCCTTTCTGTATCCCCATCGTTCGCGGCATTCAAGAGGGCCTGGGGCCAGCCAGCTATTTGCCCCTGTTAATGGACGCGCAGGCACAACGCAGCCTCTTCGACAGCTACCTGCAGATGATCCTTGAGCGACGCGCCGAGGGGCTCATTGTCATTGCCAGTTGGATTTTCAATGAGTCGAATCTGCTGGCAGATATCGAGAAGAATAACGTGCCGCTGGTTATCGTCGGCCGCGACCTTTCGGAGCGAAACATCAGTTCGGTGCAGGTGGACAACCGTGCCGGCGGAGAATTGGCGATGAGGCATTTGTACGAACTGGGTCATCGCAAAATCGCCGTCATTCGCGGCCCCGGAGAGCTGTTTGACAGTGAGCCGCGCTGGGAAGGCGTGTGCAACGTAGCGGCGTCCGTTGGTCTTGAAATCGATCACAGGCTGGTGGAGCAGTTGCCAAATTCGGCGGGACCTGCATCCGGTTTCGACGGAGGCGCGGCCTTCTCAAAACGTCTGGTGGAGACAAATATTCCCTTTACGGCAATCATCGCTTTTGACGATCTAACCGCGTTGGGAGTGATCCGCGGACTGACAGAAGCTGGCGTCAAGGTTCCTCAGGACTGTTCTGTGATGGGTTTCGATGACGTGTTGCCGGCCGCAGTGTCGACACCCGGCCTGACAACCATTCGACAGCCCCTTAAGGAAATGGGGGCAGCTGCCGCACGGTGGGCGCTGGATGCGGTGGAGACACGTGAGCAGGGTGAGATGAGAACACTCTTGTCTCACCATGCGGCTCCAGAGTTGGTCGTCCGCCAAACAACGGCAGCGCCTCCCACCCTTCACAACAGCCGCGATATTGAAGGCTGAGCCGGTTGAATCGCCGCACATCATTCCTGGGCGGCCGCTTCGGCGTCGGCCGCGGTGTCTGCCGAGTGGTCCTGCTGGAGGCGGTCATTGAAAGATTTGTGCAGCTTGGCCGCCAGGTCGAATTCCCGGCGCGCGTCTGAGGATCGACCCAACTGCTTCAATACCTGGCCTCGCGTGAAGTGAAGACTTGCGCTTTGAGGCACGATTTCCACGGCATGGTTCAGCATCTCGAGAGATTGAGCAAAGCGACCGCTTTCCCTGTAGAGCTTGGCGAGTCCGAAGTAGGAATTCACAAGGCTCTTATTTCTTTGGATTGCTTCCAAAA
>CAILBQ010000762.1 GCA_903832475.1 uncultured Acidobacteriota bacterium
TGATCGCGGCCGGCTGCCGGGTGTGGCCGCACCCGCCACCGTTTGATCACTCCAAGCTCATGACCGTCGACGGCACCTGGAGCCTGATCGGCAGTGCGAACTGGGATGCGCGCAGCTTGCGATTGAATTTTGAGCTCGATCTCGAGGTCTATGATCCAGAACTCGCCCGATCCATCGATGCAGTGCTGGTTCGGCGGCGGCAAGACCTTATCTCGGCACAGATCCTAGACGCGCGGCCATTGCTCGTAATGCTGCGCGATAGTGTGTCACGTCTGTTTCTGCCCTACGTCTAGCTAGCGGATTTGCGAGGGCCCGTAGTACGTTGAAGGAGAGCCGCTGTCACAACGAGCGCCTGGTCCCACAAGCACTTCGGGGAAGACGCCCGGCTCCGTCTGCCAGCGTACAGTCCGAGAAGTCAATGCAACTCATGCTGACGCACTGCGGAACGCCATGGATGAACGAGACGCTTATGCTCAACAGCCAAACCACCGTCTCAGACCCAAAGGCTCCTCGCAAAGCAGGCAGCGTGGCCGTTCCGGCAACTGCCCCAACGCTGAAGGATCCGGTCTGTGGCATGTCGGTCACAGAGCATTCTCAGCATGTGCACGAATACGAGGGGCGAAAGTATTTCTTCTGCGGCCCGCGTTGTGAATCCCGGTTCGCTGCCAATCCGAAGCAATTCCTGACGGCGAGCCCGTCCGCATCGCCCGCTACTCCGGTTCCTGTAGCAACGATATACACCTGCCCCATGCACCCGGAAGTGCGCCAGGACCACCCGGGCAATTGTCCCAAGTGCGGCATGACCCTGGAACCTGAGATGCCGAGTCTGGCTGACGACGACAAACCGGAGTTGCGTGATTTCCAACGTCGCTTCTGGTGGACGTTGCCGTTGACCGCAGTGGTGTTCGTGCTCGCCATGTTGGGCCATCGCCTGCAGCTGATGAGCATGGCTTCCCAGAGTTGGGTGGAGTTCGTGATAGCGACTCCGATCGTCCTCTGGGCGGGGTTCCCGTTTTTCCAGCGTGGCTGGATGTCGCTGGTGAACCGCAGTCCGAACATGTGGACCCTGATCAGCCTGGGGACCGGTGCTGCATTCACCTACAGCGTGGTGGCGACCGTAGCACCCCAGGTCTTCCCACAGTCCTTTGTATCGATGGGTCGCGTGGCAGTCTATTTTGAAGCCGCTGCGGTGATCATTTCATTGACGCTGCTGGGCCAGGTCTTGGAACTCAAGGCGCGCTCCCAGACTTCCGCGGCCATCAAGTCGCTGCTCGGGTTGGCGCCCAAGACCGCCCGGCGAATTCGCGCCGATGGCAGTGAAGAGGACGTGCCCCTGGTCCAGATCCATGTCGGCGACAACCTGCGAGTTCGGCCCGGCGAGAAGGTGCCGGTCGACGGGACAGTCACGGAAGGTGGCAGCGCCGTGGATGAATCCATGATTTCCGGCGAGCCACTACCCGCGACCAAGCGGGTCGGTGACAGGGTCGTCGGTGCGACGCTCAACACGAACGGGGCGTTGGTCATACGCGCGGACCGGGTCGGTGCGGCCACCGTCCTGTCGCAGATCGTGCAGATGGTCGCCCAGGCGCAACGCACCCGGGCGCCGATGCAGCGCATGGCTGACGCGGTTGCCGGCTACTTTGTCGTCTTGGTCGTAGGCGCGGCGCTTCTGACCCTGTTCGCATGGGGGCTGTTCGGTCCTGAGCCACGCTGGGTCTTCGGGCTGGTCAACGCGGTGTCGGTGTTGATCATCGCCTGCCCGTGTGCACTGGGCCTGGCGACGCCCATGTCGATCATGGTCGCCACGGGCCGGGGCGCGACGCAGGGCGTGTTGTTCCGGGATGCCGCGGCCATCGAGAACCTGCGCAAGGTCGATACGCTGATCATCGACAAGACGGGCACCCTGACCGAGGGTCATCCGGCGTTTGACCGCGTGGTCCCGGTACCGGGAACGGACGCTGATGAGGTGCTACGGCTCGCGGCGAGCCTGGATCAGGGGAGTGAACACCCCCTCGCGGAGGCGATTGTCCGGGCCGGGCGCGAGAAATGCCTGACGCTGGATAAGCCGACGGCCTTTCTCTCGCTGTCTGGTATCGGGGTCAGCGGAGAAGTGTCCGGAAGGCACCTTGCGCTTGGCAA
>CAILBQ010000763.1 GCA_903832475.1 uncultured Acidobacteriota bacterium
ATCACAAACCCGTCGACTCATTGGAAGGAATCGCAGCGGCCGGCCAGCGTCTCGAATGCCACTACTGCGGCTACCGTCGCACTGTCCCCAAGCGCTGCCCCAAGTGCGACAGCGAACATCTCTACTATCTCGGCGCCGGCTCCCAGCAAGGTGAAGAGCGCCTCCAGGAGATCTTCCCCGCCGCCCGCATCGGCCGCATGGATCGCGACACCGTCCGCGGCCGCCATGACATGGAGCGTCTCCTGTCCCGCCTGCACTCCGGCGAAATCAATCTCCTCGTCGGCACCCAGATGATCGCCAAAGGACACGACATCCACGGCGTCACCGTGGTCGGCGTGGTTGGCTGCGATCACTCCCTCTCCATGCCCGACTTCCGCGCCGCCGAGCGCGTCTTTCAGCTCATGACTCAGGTCTCCGGACGCGCCGGTCGCGGAGAGCTTCCCGGCAAAGTCGTCCTCCAGACCTACTACCCCGATCACTACGCCATCCAGGCTGCCACCACGCACGACTACAGGACCTTCGTCGAACGCGAACTCAAGTACCGCCGCTGGATGCACTATCCACCCTTCGGCGTTCTCGCCAACGTCCTGATTCAATCGAAAAAAATGGAAGAAGCCGCAGGCTGGTCCGTCGCTCTCGGCAAATGGTTTGAAAAGTCCCCTCCGGAAAGTGTCCGCATCCTCGGCCCCTGTACCGCGCCCATCGCGCGCATCAAAGAGGTCTATCGCTTTCACCTGATCCTGAAGGCCGCTTCGCGCAAGGCCCTGAACAGCGCCCTGCGCTCAGCCCTCGCGCACGCCGAAGAACTGGGCATTCCCCGGCGCGCGCTCGTAGTCGACGTAGATCCCCTGCGATTGATGTAACCCACCGTTCGGCACACGAACCCAAACCAGCATCGTGCTCGCTACCAGGCAAAAATCTTCGCGCCTTCCGTCCTCTTGCGATGATGCTCAATCTTCGCCGTGGTGTTAGGGTCGCTTCGCGTCGCGCTTCCTTCCGCTGACGGCTCGGCCACCCCCGGCGTATTTTCCGCGGGAATCACAGTCTGCTTTCCTGACGCACCCGCCCCCACCGCGCTTCCCGCGAACTCATCGATCTCGATCGCGTAGAAATCATTCATCACGTCGGTCGCTTCCTGCACCTGAGCGGTCGTGCCCGTCGCATACACCAGCGCATTGCCGGCATGCAGCCGCGATAAATACGCCGAGGCTTCATGATCGCTGGCGCCCATACCTTTGAAAGCCCGCGTAACCGTCGTGCTGAAATCCGATGACGCATCCTGACCCGTACTATGCGCAGAGACACCCGATGGAGCCGACACCACCCGAATGCCCGACGCAGGAAAACCCTTCTGGCGAAGAGCTTCCACGACTTCCTGTGCAGCGCTTGCGTGTTCAAAAAGCCCTACTGCTGTTTCACTCATACATCCTCCGTGTTCCTCACCCATGGTCTCGCTCGACCTGCCTCGCCACCGCTCCAAATTGCTCAATTTACGACCGGCGTTTCGTTAAAACGAAACATGGTATTGGTTGCCTCCAACGAACACTCTCTCCATCCCTCCTGCCTCGCTACCACCCTTGTTAAGTCTCTGTCCCAAGCGGGCCATCCCCTACGGCTTTTGGGGGATTACACGCCATTTTTAATCTTTTGTATTCTTCGCCGATGAGAGAATGAAGACTCGAAATGAGCGCAATCCTGCGTCTTTTCCGGATCACCGAGCACGTCCGGCAAGACCTCTGTCTTAAAAGATCGATGCAAGGATCGCGAGCCCAGGGGGGCGATTCGTATTATGAGTAATTGGACAATCGATGCTCGACCTAGAACCATAACGGACAAAACGGAGAAGGCGCACTTGGATTGGACCAAGCTGGAACAGCACCTGCAGGAAATCGGCACGCTGCACACCAGCATCTACCGCATGGTCCGCGACCTGGCCCCCGCATTGGTGTTGAGCGCCTATTGGTTCTTCAAGCACCCCGGTCTCATGTTTCAAGGCGCGGACTGGTGGTACATTCCTCGCGTCAGCTTGCTCGAAATCGCCATGCTGGCCGCCGTCACCGTCGTCTCTCGCTTGGCTTCAGGACGCCGCCCCGGCGCCGGCCATGAACTCCTCCACAAGGAGATGACCAGCAGTCTCGTCGTGGCCCTGGTTTGCGCCGCATTGGTCTATCCCTGCCTGCTTGCCAAGATGAACTGGCAGGAAGCCGTCGAGGTTGACGCGGTCTTCTTCGTGGCCACGTCGCTGCTCAACCTGCTCTTTCTCGCGATAGCGTGCTTCATCGGCTGGGTCTCCATCGACACCATCATCCCCAAGCGCGAAGTGCTCATCATCGGCTCCGGCCGCGGTGGTCAGGCAGCCTTTGAAGAGATGGTCGACTCACCCGTCTACAACGTGGTCGGCGTTCTCGACGATGCCTTCGTCGGCACCAACAGCATGCGCGAACGCTACCTCGGCGGCTTGCATCTGCTCGACGCACTGCTCAAAGAGAATCCCGTCTCCATCGTCTACTGCTCTCTGCCCGTCAAG
>CAILBQ010000764.1 GCA_903832475.1 uncultured Acidobacteriota bacterium
GACAGCTTTGGCTCTCTCTCGTTCAAGCGCCGCTGTCTGGGCCTGGCCGGAAAGATCGGTCAAGCGCATCACCAGCGCAATCTGGTTCGCAAGCGAGTAAGCCAGTTCAATTCTCGAGTCGGTCAAGACTTTCGCATCGCGAAAATACGCCACCAAAGAACCAAGCGATCGATGACCGAACCTGAGTTGAACATTCAAGTGCGTGGTTACGCCGCGCTCGCGACACCAAGCCTGCAGATCTAGTCCAAGAGGCTCAAATACAGCCCGCTGAATAGGGTCATTGGCGAGCTGACTGACGAAGTGATCGCGCAGCGTATAAAGGCTATCCGCTCCCGTCATTGACTCAGGAATCGATATCCCTGCAACCCTCGGATCATCGGGGATGTCGGAGCCATCGTAGATTCGCCCCGCCCGGCATGACATGACCAGCCGCGCTACCGTGTCGGACTCGTGGACCCAGTATTCAACGACTGGCGCCTCCAACTGTTCGCCTGCCGTCATGATCAGTTTGGCGACGACCGACGACAAGTCTGCGTCTTCTGCAAGAGCGGTCATGGTCTTGCGGAGCGCCTCGTCGGCCCGTTTCAATTCAGCTACTCTCTGCTTGGCAGCCTCCCATTCTTTGTAAAGAACGGGCACGTCAGTAGACGCATCGATGGGATCGATTTTTCCCGCGAGATTCGCTTCATCGGAATAGAGCGGTAAGCGCATAGGTCTTGTCTTTGTGACATTTTGCACCTCCACCGATGAACGTGTCTTCCCTTTTCAGATGGTTTTCCTGTTCTCGGTTCAAAACACCATAAATTCTTCGCGAATGCGTCGAGCGAACAGGAATTGGGCCGGAGCCAGGCGACCGTGAGTTACTGTTATCGGTATCGATGACCTTCGCCGCCAGCGAGATCACGCGGCTATATCTTGACTTATCAGTTCGCGGGCGTTGTCTTTGCGCAGCCTCTGAAAAAGCAACCTCGTGGAGGCAAGAACTTCATCGTCGTGGATCCGGATGGCAAATTGCTCCTTTTTGCCGGACCGTCCAAACAACAACTGTCAGGCAGCATGTTCGAATGGATGGTGTGCCATCCGGACAGAAGAGGTCTGAACCTGCGAAAGATTATTTATAAGTCATGAATTCCGAATCGGAGACGGGTAGCCGCTGATCGACCCGTATATCCGCCTGCACAGGACTATCGAAACCAGTCGGTCATAAGTATTCATTCGTTTGCATAGGAGCGGGCGCCAGGATGATTGGGCCGGTCATGCCCAATGTTTCTCGATAAACGGTAAAAGGCCGAGTCGCTCATCAGAAACTATCTGAACAGGTAGAGCATGCTGCCCTGCCTATCCCTTCAATTCTCGTAAGAGTGCGCGGCCGCGTGCACAAGGATCTGGCAATTGGGAAAGAAACGCACGCAAAGAAACCCCTCGGAACCGGCGTCCCATGGGATGGCAAGGGTGTCAAAGAAGGGCCGGAACCTGTTCCATTGCCAGGGTGATCACGGTAATGTCGTCGTCCTGGCCAAATTCCTGCGCAATTTGCGCGATGGTTTCTGCCGGACGGACACTTAAGGCGGCGGTACGCTCAAAGCCATAGAGCGAGCCCGCCTTGTTCCGAGCCTCGACGACCCCATCGGTGACCAGGGTGAGTTGCTCGTTGGGAAGCAGCAGTGATGTGCTTTCGGGATACGTGGTGTCCGCGCTCAGGCCCAGGGGAAGACCATTCCCAAGCGATAGCTCTTTACCTCCGAGGTAGGGAGAAATATGCCCGGCGTTGGCAATCGTAAGATTACCGCTTCGGTCGACACGCAGCACCAGGCAGGTGGTGAAGCCGCCATTGCTGCGGGCCAGCATCCGCTGATTCATGGCCGCGAGAATTTCGGCCGGACTTTGCGTAAAGTGGGCCAACGAACGGAAGGTTCCCACTAACAGCGAGACGGTCATCGCGGCTGGCATGCCCTTCCCGCTGACATCTCCGATGCAGACGAGCAGGCAACCAGCATAAAGGCCCCGTTCAATCGGAATGATTTGGAAAAAGTCGCCTCCAACTTCGCCGTATGGATGATAGACCGATTGGATGAGGAAGCCTGGAGTCGCGGGGAATTCTTCAGGGACCAGAACTCGCTGCACTGTCCGGGCGGCGTCACGCTCCCTTTCGTAAGCTTCCTCCTGGAGCCGCGTGCGCGTGAAGCGAAGAATAAGGACCCCAAGCATGGTGACAAGCAGCAGGAGGTCCGCGACATTTTGAACAGAGAAGGGGATCGGCCACTCAGAAGTGTTGAAAAACCAATCCACTGAGGCATCGCTCCATCCAAAAAGGAACCGGCCGGAAGTGAGGATGAATGCCGTCAAGTTGCCCAAAGCGGCGAGAACAACGGCCGGTAAAAGGATGCGGGCGTCAGAACGTCCCTCGATGGCGCGCCGCGCAATCAGCACCACCACCCACAAGGTGGAAGGGAGAAAGAGCAACGCGCTGACTCCGTTCCATGTGGAAATACTGAAGAGACGCCAATCCGGACTGAACATCCACGGGACGAAGTTGACCAGAGCGACGACAAAATTGATGAAGATCGAGACGACGGCGATTGTGAAAAGCCGGTCGCGCCGCCCACCCAGCAGGCGGAACACAAAGAGCACCAACGCGATCGAGGACGCCTCCCACAATGCGTTGGAGATGAGAAGATCCAACGGCCAGGCCAGGATCGTCGAATCTGACCAGATCGAGTACGCGTGGGTGAACGCAGCGGTCGTCGCAACCAGGCTGTACCAGAGATATTCGTTCTCCTTGCGTCGGAAAAGGAAGAGGGCGAAGGCCGCAAAGGCCGCAAGACTGTTGAGCAGCACAAGCAGCCTGTCCCCGGCTGTGTACCAGAAGAGGTTGAGGGTACGCAGGAGGGATTTCTGGTGAATGAGCTCAGCTGATCCAATGCGGATCCCAGAGGGCAGTGGGGCGATGCTGGCTGGTGGATAGAACGCATCCGGGTGCAGGTAGCAGCGTAGGGCAAGCGTGACTACCCGTACCTTCGATTCAGAGCCTGGCGAAGGCGCAGGCAGATTGTAGGCAGCGGACGTATTCCTTGTCGGGGTCGGATGAGGTGGAAGGCCGCCCATGCTCCCGATCAACTGTCCGTCAGCCCAGACCTGATAGTTAACCTCGGGCAAAGGAATGTAAATTGCCAGCGCGGCATTGTTGCCGGGCACCGCCACCCGGGTGCGATACCAGAAGACCGCGGAAACCCCAGGTACGAGTTCGCTGCGTTTCCACGTCTGATCGGAGCGGACAATTCGCCATGCAGAGTCGTCGTATTGTGGATCGGACCAGGACGGGTCGTCGCCGCTTTGGAAACGCCAAGCTCCATCGAGGGAAGCGATCGGGAGATGATCCTTGTCGAGATCGAAATTGACTGACTGGCCTTGCGAATCCTGCGTCTGCGCCGCAACCCGACATTGCGGCACAGAACAGACGCAGGGAATCCCAACCAGAAGGAATGGCCGGATGAAATGCAACGAATTTGCAAAGTCAATCCGAACAGACACCTCCGTCACGGAAACCCAGGGTAGAGCTGGAATGGCATGCTTGCGTGCGCCCCGTTGAACTTGAGGAAAACTCATGCTCTGCAGCAGACGTTTGCTGTCCTATGCCAGAGCTGAAGATGCCGCAGGTTCAATCAGAAACCTGCGGCAGGATCGACGGAATGCTTTCAGACTACATCGGAGCGAAAGAATTACCAAGACCGCCGGACCCCTTCTGAGGCTGCCTTGCGTACCACTCCATGGATGGCCTGCGTTCCGAAGTGCGCGGTAGCGGGACCCACAAATACCATGGTCATGTTCGAGAAGGGGACTGAGCCGGGCGTCTCGTCTCCTCCACTGATGCACACCTGCAACTTTGTCTCGGGAGGGGCTGGTTCAAAAAGCGCGTTGCTACCATTTCCTGTAAGGATGCTCACTGTTTCGTTGATCTGAAAGCCCGACTTGGTGGCCGGACTGAAGACTGGGCACCCGTCCATGTTCCAGGTGATGGTGGCATGCGAGATTTTGATGTGGTGAGTGTGCGGGCTCTGACCACCCTTGGTCGCATCCGCGGCGCCGTTGGTCGTTCCATAGTCTGACATGGTCATGTCGGCAATGAAATCGGCAGTGAGATGCTCGCCGCGCCGTTCCTCTTTCAGGTCCAGTGTCCATTGACCGTGCATCTCCCACGGGCCGCCTTTCACGGTCGACGGAGAGTAGTCATTGATGAGACCCGTAAAGCGCAGAGGCCAACGGTCCTGAGCGTGAGCGCCTGAAACCGATGCAAGCAGCAGGAATGTGCCAACCACTATCCGCAAGGAATTGCTTTTCATAAGAAGTCTCCAGTTCTGGGATTGGCGGCTGAGTTCCCGGCGATTCCTAACGCTCAAAACGTCGTGATTTCGAAATTACGCAAAATGAGCTGAATGTCGGTGACTCCGCGCCTGAACTGAAAACACCATCGTGGCTGCCGCACCGGAGGGTCAAGCGGCAACTCGCGGCTCGGCCGGGTACCGTCAAATACCGTCTAAAGCGGCTCCGCCATGTACTGCGCAAGAGACTGAAAAATTCAGGCTAGTCCGACTCGACGAACCAAATCCGTGAAACGCGGGTCGCTGCGGATCGGATCGAAGTAGGGATGGGTCTTGAGGAATTGGAGGATGTTTGACTTCTCGCTGTAGGCTCGCTCAAGCCAATAGAAAGCCTGTTCATTGTCGCCGATGCCGAGGTAGGCATTGACAAATGCTCCCGCTGGTATGTAGCCCGCTTTCGCGCGCCGTCTCAGTTCCGCCAGCAACTTCAATGCATCGGTGCGTCGCCCCGCGTGGGCGTAGGCTCGAATGAGTATGCCGGTCGCCGCTGGACCTCCCGAGGTCAGGGAGACGGCTCTTTCCAAGACGGGGATGGCTTCTGCCGGCTTGTTATCGGCGATCAGCGCAAATCCAAGGTAGGTAAGAGAGGCCCCATTGTTTGCGTCTAGCGACAATGTGCTGTTCACCTCGCGAATCGCGTCCCCGTACCGGTGTGCCTGAAACATGATCCACGACACGTTGTCCCCGGAGATCTCGACCGGGTCGAGTGCCTGGGCGTGCTCAATTCGGGCCACAGCCTCGTCCGTGCGCCCCTGACAGAGTAGCCACAGAGCAAATCGCGAGTTGGCCTCCGCATTATTTGGGTTTAGCGCAAGGGCGTTCTTGTATTCTGCTTCCGCCTCACTCCAGTGCCACTCCTGCTGCAGGACATTGGCAAGCAAAACGTGGGCTTCCACAAGATTAGGGTCGAGTGCCAACGCCTTTCGAGCAAAGTCCGTGACCTTCGGTCGAGTTGCCGTGGGAGAAACTCCGACCGCCACCGTTCCGAGTCTGGTATACGCCTCTGCCAGGCCAAGATAAGCCGGCGCAAAGGTCGCATCCCTCTTCAAAGCATCCTCGAAATACGGAATGCTCTGTTCAACGGCCGTTCTCTTTTCTTCCTCCAGGGCGAACCTGCCCTTGAGGTAGCTTTCGTACACTTCAGGCGCCACGGGATGCGCAGAACTCAGCCGCTGGCGTTCCTCTCCAGTGACAGTCACTTCCACCTTTTCGGCGATGGATTGAGCTAATTCGCTCTCCAGGTTGAGCGCATCGCGCATTTCGCGGTCATAGGTTTCGGACCAGAAATGCTGGTCGGTTGCGCCGCGAATCAGCTGGGCCGTGACGCGAATGCGA
>CAILBQ010000765.1 GCA_903832475.1 uncultured Acidobacteriota bacterium
CATGAGTGAAGTGAGCAAAGCGGCAATTCCTCCTCAGACCGAACGAAGTTTCAGATTCGGCAAGGAATCAACAATTTCTGGATGTGAAACCGAAAAAGACCGTGCAACGACGCGGCCCACGGAATTCACAGACTTTCAACGGTTCCAACAGGTCCCAAAGCACTTCGTGGAAGGCAGGACGAATGAGCACACCATTGAATCACTCAGTTGCCGTAATGGGTTTGCCGTTGGCGAATGTAACCGCCAGCGAGGCGGTCGAGCAAATCGAGGAGCTGATCTTGTCGGGGGGCACGCACCAGGTAGCCACCGCAAATCTCGATTTCTGGCTTAATTCGCTCAGGGACGTTCATCTGCACAGGATCATTGCTGGTTGCAGTCTGGTGTTGCCAGACGGCATGCCGCTGGTCTGGATTTCGAAGTTGCTTGGAAACCCTCTGAAGGAGCGAATCGCCGGCGTGGACATGGTTCCGATGCTGGCTGAACTCTCCGCGCGCAAGGGCTATGGAATTTATCTGCTGGGCGGCCGGCCCGGGGTGGGTGAGCGCGCTGCAAATCTCCTGAAGGAGATGTACCCTGGCGTCAACATCGTCGGCCATCATGCACCTCCTCTGGTGGACCTGGAGCGGATGGATCACGGCGACACACTGGAGCGGATCCGGCAGGCAAAACCTGACATTCTGATGGTTGCCTTTGGCAATCCGAAGCAGGAAAAGTGGATTCGCATGCATGCCAAGCGGCTGGGCGTGCCGGTCTCGATCGGCATCGGCGGCAGCATGGACATGCTGGTTGGCGACGTGCATCGCGCACCGGTATGGATGCAACGCTCCGGCCTGGAATGGCTGGGACGATGCCTTCAGGAGCCCAAGCGGCTTATGCCGCGGTATTGGCGCAACTTCAGCGGCCTGGCGCTGCGTCTGCCTTTGGCGATCCTGGCCAGTTTTCTGCAAAGGCCACAGAGTGCGCCTTCCGACATTACGCGCAGCGGCGACGTCGGCATGGTTCACCTTCACTTGAGCGGCAACCTGGAAGGGTCGACGGCTCACGTACTCGATCGCACCGTGAATTCGTGCATCGCGGGCGGACAGCTGCTTGTCCTGCACTTGTCGGGCCTGCGTTATGCGAGCCCGGAGGGTCTTGGAGCTCTTATGTGCGCCCGTCAGCGCCTGCTTGCGACCGGGCTATCGCTGACTCTCGCCAGTGTGCCGGCGCGGATGAAGCTGCTGTTCTCTGCGTGGTGCCTTGAACCGCTGTTCGATGAATTCAAGATCGAACGCGAGCAGTTTGTGCGAGAAAACAAGGCGGCACGGGCGGTCACGTTCGCTACGTTGGTCGGCAAAGATGCAGTTTCAGTGAAAATCAAGACGTAGACAAGTGGGAAGCTGGACGTTCCTATGCAAGCCCATGGAAAGCACGACGGTCTCGACCGTAGTGCTTTCGTGGGATTGGCGAACGAAGGTTGAATCTTCGACCATCATTTTGCAAAGTGGTGTCGATTGCCTGGACACCCAACCGAGCGCAGATTGGTTCGGTAGAGATTTCGTCACAAACACCAAGAGATTTCTGTTCACTACCGTTGTGGATTCTTGCCGGATCGAGCCAAAAACGGGATACACTTTTGCCAATCGATCCCGCTCTTATCTGATGCAGATCGCGTCCGATCAACGCAAATCGAGACAGGCCGTCGAGCAATTGGACTAGTCGTGATCACCGGCCCTGAGCCCGGGAAGGAGAACCTCATGATTTCTGTGCAAGAGTCGCCCAAAACTGCTGTCCCCACGCAAGGAACCATCGTGCAAGTTCCCAAAATCCATGCGCGCGATTTGCCGTACGAACGCTTTTTGACGGACTATGTGGCGACGAATCGGCCGGTCGTCATTCAGGACGCCGCTCCGGGGTGGAATGCCCTGGAGAGTTGGACGCCCGAATTCTTCAAGAACAAGTTCGGATCCCAGACGGTCGAAGTCACTTACGGCGTGCATCAAAAGCTGGGCGACGTGATCGACGGCGTGCTGGCCTCGACAGCGCAGAAGCCAGGGCCCTACCTGCATAAGGTCATCATTCATCAGCACATGCCGGCGCTGCTGCCTGATCTGGTCCCGGAAAACTCCTATGCCTTTCCAAGGCGCTATTGCAGTCCACTGATGCCGAAACGCTTTCACCGGCCGGATGGCTATCTGAAGCTTCTCATCGGCGGCGTTGGCGGCAAGTTTCCGTTGATGCATTTCGATTCTGACAATGCGCACGCGGTCATTACCGAGATTTATGGGGACAAGGAATTTGTCCTGTTCGCGCCGGAAGACACGGCGTATGTCTATCCGCATCCGAATTCGCCAAGCACATCGCAGATCGACGACCTGGACCATGTCGACCTGGAACGGTTCCCGGACTTTTTCAAGGCTGTGCAGTACCGGGTTGTGATCGGCCCCGGAGAGTGCATTTTTGTGCCTTCGCGCTGGTGGCATGCGGCTCGCGTGGTGACAACCTCTGTATCTGTCTGCACGAATGTCATGCACTCCACCAACTGGAAGGGATTTGTCGATCTCTCCTGCGATAGCGGGACTGGTAAAAGAAAGGCCGCCATGTTAGCCAAGCGTTTGTATCTCGAGGTTAGCGGGATGATCATGAGCGCAGTCGAAAGTCTCCAGGCGAAATTCCCGAAGGCGTCCCTGGTGCGCAAGCTGGCTCACCTATCTCCGGCAACCCCTGCGGCGAGACGCTGATGGCTGAGTGTGGCTCGCTTTCGCGACTTAACAGAGAAAGCTCTGACTTTCTCTGAGCGAACATTTTCAAGAGTACTGAATCGCGACGAAAGTCCTCGATAGGTCTACTTTCGTGCTAGTTGGACCAGCCCGTTACCACCTGCAATTCTTGTACAATCCGGGTAGAGGGGCAGTAAAAATCACCTTGACGAGACAGCTCAACGTATTGATGAAGTTTTCCCTGGCAGCAACTTCAGCCAGGCATGACATTCTCTTGTCTCGTAACCTGGCGTTGCCGGTCGGCGGGAGGATGAAGGGATGTCTGTAGACGCCGTCAAGACTGGTCCGGAGAAGCCTGCTACATCAAAGTCAGTGGAAGCAAGACCTGGGCCCGCTCAATCGGGAAAGATGAGTTCTCGTGGCAGCGTGTGGCCCGAAGTATGGTCTCTTGTCTATCCGCGCCGATGGGTCATGTTCGGCGGCTTACTATTGCTTGTGGCGAACCGCCTCGCCGCACTCGCGCTCCCCGCATCTACCAAATTTCTGATTGACAACGTCATCCTGAAGCACCAGGAATACGTACTGCTGCCACTTGTGGGCGGAGTCCTGGTTGCCACGCTTCTGCAGGCAGGAACGTCTTTCGCTTTGACACAGGTGATGTCCAAGTCTGCATGGGTGTTGATTACGGACCTGCGCATCAAAGTGCAGGCTCGTATCGCGCGCTTGCCCATCAGTTACTACGACGCCAATCGTACCGGCACTCTGGTGTCGAGAATCATGTCCGACGTCGAGGGGATTCGCAACCTGGTCGGGACGGGCGTGATGGATTTTGTCGGCAGCCTGCTGACTGCCTTTCTTTCGTTTTTCATTCTCATGCGCATCAGTCCGACGATGACCCTTATTTCCTTTGGGATTCTTGGGGCCTTCACCCTGGTGCTGCGACGCGTCTTTGCAAAACAAAGATCGATCTATCACGAGCGCTCCGTGATGTTATCCGAAATTACGGGACGGCTGACGGAGTCGCTTGCCGGCGCTCGCGTCGTGAAGGGTTATCGAGCGGAAGATCGCGAATCCTCGCAATTTGCCACCAACGTTCGCAGGCTCCTCAAGAGCTACATGCAATCGATCACCGCAACTTCGTCCATGAGTTTGTCGACGACAGCCGTGGTGGGCGTTGTAGGCTCCCTGGTGATGTATCTGGGTGCTCACCTGATGCTGGGCGGAAAACTCACGCTTGGCAATTATGTAACTTATAACGTCTTCCTTGCCTATCTTATTGCTCCGGCGTTCCAGTTAGTCTCCCTGGGGACTCAAATTTCGGAGGCAATTGCCGGAGTCGACCGAACGCGGGAGGTTTTGGCGGAGGATGAAGAAGACGACGATCCGCGGCGCACTTACAATTTCCCGTCAGGACAGCTGCAGGGGGATATCCTGTTCGACAATGTGAGCTTTGGCTATGACGTCGAAAAGCCGGTGCTGCACGACATTTCTTTCGCTGCACCGCCAGGAACCGTCACCGCGCTGGTGGGGCCTTCCGGTTCCGGCAAATCTACGATCATCAGCTTGATCAGCGCATTTCATAATCCTGGAACCGGCACCATCCTGGTGGATGGCGTCGATATGACGACAGTGGCATTGGGGAGTTATCGCAGCTACCTGGGACTTGTTCTGCAGGAGTCATTCCTCTTCGATGGAACGATCCATGACAATGTCGCGTTTGCCCGGCCGACTGCTACCAAAGAAGAAGTCATCGAAGCCAGCCGCATTGCGAGAGTTGACGAGTTTGCCCAGCGATTTCCAGAGGGCTATCAGACCCTGGTTGGCGAACGTGGAGTGAAGTTATCCGGAGGCCAGCGGCAGCGTATTTCCATCGCCCGCGCCATTCTCGCCGACCCGCGCATCCTGATCCTCGACGAAGCTACTTCAAGCCTGGATTCAGAGTCAGAAGCACTTATCCAGGAAGGTCTCTCCTATCTGATGAAGGGGCGCACAACCTTTGTCATTGCCCATCGGTTGTCGACGATTCGACGCGCCGATCAGATCCTGGTGATTGAGGATGGAATGATCTGCGAACGGGGCACGCATTCCGAACTGCTGGCCGAGCGCGGACGCTATTTTGACCTGTACACACGCCAGCATGCGATCGAAACGAACCTGTTCCTGGCTCCCGGCGAAGGGGAAAGCAAGGAAGAAGAAGATGTGATTCTCAGCGGTCAAGCTTCGCGGCTAAGTTTCTCCAAGGCGCTCCGCGGCATCCACTAACTCGAAGTCCCAGCACCTGGATCTAGAAGTCATGAAGAAGGGCGAGGCATAAGCCTCGCCCTTTTGCTTTCGCGTTTGCCAAACCCTACGAAGCCTTGCCGCCCTTCAGCTTTTTGATGAAGTTTTTGCCTGCAAAACCAGCCGACATTGCGGAACGCTTTATGTTATCCAGCATCGGCGACTTGCCCGGAGGCGTTGGGTTCAATCCCATCTTACGCAGATAGTAATTGGCCTGATAGACGTGCTTGCGGCGCGTGTCCTTGTACTGGTAGCTGATGCTGAACGAAATCGAAACATTGTCAGGAGTCTTCAACCAATGCGGTGAGTTCACCGGAATGTGAACGCCTGTCCCCGGTTTCATTTCGAAGACGAATGCCCGGTCCTGAAACTGGGGCTTGTAGAGGCCGGCGTTGTTATCCTTCGACCAGAACGTTTCCAGCTCCGTTTCAGGAGTTACATCGCGATCATTGCGATCGAAGATATTCATCTGCTTGTTACCGCGCACCTGCATGAGCAAGTTGCATTCGCGGTCAATGTGGTATGCGGTGATGCGATTGGGGGACGTGAAGAAGATGATCGCTTCCTGGCTCTTCTTGTCCTCGTCAATCTTGCGGCCTGTCAGCCGTTTCACCTCGTCGAGGGATTGCTGGAGAAGTTCGTTATACTCGGGATCTTTTTCGAGGTGGCGCAACATCATCCATCCGCTTGCGACATCGATGTTATCGAAGACTTCCTTGGAGGTAAGCTTGCGCTCCGGCAGTTTCTCCCACCGCTGGTCGATGACGATCGGACCGTGATCGTAGTAGGCGTGATGCTTCAGCACGTCATGATCCAGAATCTGCCGGATACGTGGAAGCTGGAACATGGGATGATCTGCGTGGAAGCAGTGCTTGAATTCGAACGGAAGTTCGTCGAAGTCTTTCTTGAAGCCGGGATTCTCGGCATCGAAGATAGACGAGCGCAAGGGTGTCTCGACGGGAATTTCGGCAACGGAAGCGGGAGTCATAGATCCTCCAGGGATACCGGGGATAGTAGTAATTTACCTGAGTTTTCCACCGGTGGACAACGGATTTTGTTGAAGATAGCTGCATCTTCAGCCTACCACCCGGCATGATTTCCCGGGCGCATCTTCAAAGAGCGAACGGGGTATGCCTGATGACGCGAAAGTTGTGCTTCGTGTCGATCTTAACTTCCTGTGACATGAGACAGCGTGATCGTACCCGTTGCTCATCCCCGTCGCGGAAAGATGAGCTCATTGCCTCTAGAGGATTCCACCCTCAGTGTTGCGATGCGTCGCTGTCTGCAGGCAGCCAATGCTGAAATTTCATCACTTCCGGGAATGGCGACGTTTGATCGGACAGGAGGGTCTGCGGTTGATCAAGCAGTGTTTGCGTGAAAAATGCGTCTACATACGCGGTGATGATCTTTGCTGCGCGCTGCTGCGGGAGCGAACCAATTCCCGATAACGAATGGAATGGTGAAAAGAAACCCTTGTCGGTGAAGTTCTCATGATCAATGCCCCGGATCATCACCTGGTATCCGCCGTAGCGTTGAAAGGACGCATCAAGTTGCTTCTCTCCGAGCAGGGCTGACTGGGCATGCACCCGGGTACCGAGATCCGGTGAATTTTCTCCACCGGGTGCGAAGTGAGGCGGTTCGGCCATGATGCGGAAAAGCGGCTTGGAGAGGCCGTTCGCGGCAACAGGCCCGTTCAGAATGCCGTCGAGCAAAATAGCCGAGCGCACCCGCGGATCTTCTCTTGCCAGCTCGGCGGAGACGGCGCCGCCAAAGGAATGTCCGAATGCACCCACGTGAGTCAAATCCAGGTGACCGGCCAGTGGACTGTTGGGAGACTGATCGAGCCTGGTGAGTTCGTCCAAGAGGAATTTGTCGTCATCGACCTGAGTGCGCATCTCGCGATCTGCAAGCGCTTCATGCTGCTCCAGCGTCAGTGCCGGTGGGCCGTAAAAATTGCCGAGGTCTATTTGGGAGCGGCCGTCTGCGACGCGGCCGTCGTGAAGCTGCATGATGGCTGCGTTCCACGGGTGTCCCACGCCGATGACTACAAATCCATGGCTGGCTAGATCCTGTTCCATGAAGGTGCTTCGATTGCGAAAGCCACGCCAGGCGTGATTGAACAGTACGACGGGAAAGCGCCCGCTCGCGATTGGCGAATCCTGCAAGGCATCGACCGGCAAAACTGCCTGGTAGGTTGACCGCGGATCTGTTTCCTTCCACAAGCGGTAGACGGCGTGTTTTCCTGTCAGTGTTGCCGAGGGATACCACAACTGCGCGACGACTTCGCGCTGAATATGTGGAGCGCCGGGATGCATCTCCATCCGGGTTGGATCGACGAAGTAGAGGGTGCGTGTGCCGACTGCGTAGGGTCCGGATGGCTTTGGGAGACGGAACATGGGCAACATGTAGCAAAGCGACAGGCCGGTCACGACCAGCAGGGCAAGGAAGATGCTGAAAAGGAAGTGGGGAGCTGCGATACGGCTGGGGAAGCGCTGGCCAAGCAGCGGGTAGATCAACAGCAGAATGGCCAGATAAATGGGCGCCATCTGCCAATGCACGCCCTCGAATGGGGCATGGGCCAGGAACACGACCACGGCGAGGTCGGTGGCTACTCGTATCCACATCGGCCAGGGCCGACGCAGGAAGAGCATCCACACAATTGCTGGTGCGGCAAGAAGAACCATCAGCCATTCGAGTGTTCGCATTCTGTCCTCAAAGCAACGTTGGAAATGAGCGTAGCACAGCGGCTAACGAAACCGCTGAGGGTTGCGGGCGATCGCCAGAGCTTCAGATTTCGGGTACAACTTCCGCGCCAGCCGAGGTTCTGACGAGCAATTCGCACGATATACTTGAGGGGTTCGGTCGGTTATGCAAAGGGATGTTTTTTCGCACTGAAATCCAATGGTAGCCGTAGTTCTCAAGCTCAACCCGGGGAGCATGTCGACGGGGATTTGAGACAATTTCGCGTCTCTGCATGCTGCATGGTTTGGCATCAGACTGTGAAGGCGCAGAGCCTCTTGAAAGCTGTTCGCCTATCGCC
>CAILBQ010000766.1 GCA_903832475.1 uncultured Acidobacteriota bacterium
GACTCTATCGGAGTTCCGAATCGAAAAGTCGATGCGAGCCACGGAGCAGCTCCTTCGCCAGGAGAAGCGATGCGCGAAAATGCATCCTTCGTATCATGCCCGGCTACAACATCGAGAACGCAACGCGCGTCGGCACATGTCTCTGCGAAGATCGACACGCAGTCAAGCGTTCTGCAAGCTGGAAGAAGACCGTGCGTACTGACAAGTCCGCGTGTTGGTTTCAAGCCAACCAGTTGATTGAACGCTGCCGGCACACGTCCCGATCCAGCCGTATCTGTACCAAGCGAAAAACTGACCAGCCCAAAAGCAACGGCCAAAGCCGATCCGGAACTGGAGCCGCCCGATATGTAATCTGAATTGAAAACGCTCCTGCAAATGCCATAGGGCGTTCGCGTTCCCACAAGACCAGTAGCGAACTGGTCCATGTTTGTTTTACCGATCAGGATCGCTCCTGCATCCAGCAAGCGTTGGACCGCTTCCGCAGTTTCGTCCGCTACGCGGCTAAAGTCAGGACACGCCGCGGTCGTCGGCATACCAGCCACATCAAAGTTGTCTTTTGCCGCAAACGGAATTCCATAAAGTGGCATGGACGACATTGCCCCAGAGGCCTCGAGATCTGCGGCGCGGCCAAGGTTTTCGCGCTCATCGACCAGCTCGATCCATATCGGGCGTTTTCCCTGCGATCGAATTCGAGAATAAATCCGCCTCACAATTTCTGTAGGGGTAGTCGTGCCATTTCTATAATCTCGCCGCAGCGCTTCTATGCTCACTCCATCACCTTTCTTGTTTAGCGTACGCGTAGTACACAAAGAGACTGTCCGGGATGCACAAGCTTTCCCTTATCGCAGCGAATATGCTCGACGACTCCCGACACGGGCGATGAAATCACTATCTCGGTCTTCATCGCATCAAGGACAATCAACTTCTCGCCTGCTACAACTTGCTGTCCCCTTTCGACGGATATATGAAAAACGCTGGCCGTCATGGGAGACGTTATGTTCTGACAGCCTTCCTCTACTTCGGCATCCTCCAAGCTGGGCTCAGGATCATCAAAGACGCTAGCTACTTCAAGAAGCCCATTCAGCCTCCAACGCTCTCGCTCTTCGTGAAACGCCTGCTGCTGTTTGGACTTGAACGCATTTGCAGAGGAGGCAACTGTTTCCAGAAAATCACGGTACTGCTTCAAATTGAAGGATTGTTCCTCGATACGCAGGTCAAAACGACCACGAAGAATTTGACTCCTGAGCTGAAGCAATTCTTCCCCGGACACTGGATAGAATCGAATCTGATCAAAACAACGCAAAGACCATGGCGTACCTGCCGGAAACGTCCTGGTAGAGCGGTGCGTGTTCCAGACCTGAACGGTCCGACCAACTAACTGGTAGCCCCCCGGCCCTTCCATACCATAGACACACATGTAGGCGCCTCCGATGCCAACGGCGTTTTCCGGAGTCCAGGTGCGGGCGGGGTTATATTTGGTTGTGACGAGACGATGGCGAGGATCCAGAGGTGTGGCTACTGGCGCACCAAGATATACATCGCCTAACCCCAGGACCAGATAGTTAGCGGCAAAAACCGTCTCATACACTTGCTGCGTTGAATCCAGGCCGTTAATCCGCCGAATGAATTCGATATTATCCGGACACCACGGAGCGTCCGGACGAACCGAATGCATATATTTCGCTTGAGCCAACCGTGTCGCTGGATCATCCCATGAGAGCGGCATGTGCACGATGCGTGAAGGCACCGTGATTTTCGGGTTCTCAGGGATACCCTGGTGGATATGATCCAGCGCCTCCAATAAAGCAACTCGCGGAAGTAGCCTGTTGTCGTAGTGAATCTGCAGCGATCGAACCCCCGGTGTTATGTCGATAACGCCTGGGAGACTTAAAGCACGAAAGCCTTGCTCGACAAGATACACGTGCAGTCGCAGAGCGAGATCGAGAACCCGATCGCCGTATTCGATAAGCAGATATTTATCGCCATCCGCGCGGTACACCGATTGAGGTTTGCGAGATGAAAACAGCGGTAAGATCGCCGGCTCACCTTTGACGTCTACCGGTTCTGAAGGAAGCGAACCATTCAACTCACGGATGAATTGCTCTGTTTGAGCCTCCATCGTCTGTGCCTGCGCCTCATTCACACGATAGAAGCGAATTGTATCGCCAGCCTTGAGCTGACCTAACTTCCATAACTCACATGAAATCACGACTGCTGGGCAGACAAACCCTCCCAGACTCGGTCCATCTGGACCTAGAATGATGGGCATATCTCCAGTGAAATCGATGGAGCCGACGGCGTAAGCGTTGTCATGTATGTTGGACGGATGTAGGCCAGCTTCACCTCCATCTTTCCTCGCCCACTGGGGTTTTGGACCGATGAGGCGAACCCCGGTCCGATCCGATTGATAGTGAACCCGCCAGTCTGTGCTGAAGAACATCTCGATGTCGCCTGGAGTAAAGAATTCAGGCGC
>CAILBQ010000767.1 GCA_903832475.1 uncultured Acidobacteriota bacterium
ACCGCAACAGCGTCCAACTCGGGGATGAGAGCCTCCACCTGACCCCCTACCTTCGTTTTCCCGGGAGAATCACTTCAATATCCGTCGACCCCTCTGAGCAGCTTCTCGTCGCCAACTCCATCGAGCCAGCGTCTCCAGAAAATTCCACCGCCGACTCCTCTGTTTCCGCCGCGCCCATCACCCTCAACAACACCAGGGCCAGCGGCACCAACCAGACTCTGCTCCGTATCCTGCGCCTCGATACCCGCTCCGTCATGCTCTTCAGCCATACCGCCGGCAACGTCCGCCTTGCCATCGATGGCGAAGGCTACTACGAAGCCGCCCGCGGCAGCGGCAACAAGTGGATCATCACCTATGACGACTTTCACGGGGCCACCATTCCCATCCTGCCCGTCGAATCCACCTGCTCGCCCTCCCTTGAGGTAGTCACCCACTCCACCATCCTGGCCTCCGCCTGCAACACCCAGGGAGGCCGCATCCTGACCATGTTGACCCGCGACAAGCGTCGCCTCTGGGAAGCCACCGCTCCCCCCACCCAGGTCTGGCCCATCCTCGTCGAATCCCGCGACGGCCAGCGCTTCGCCCGCGCCACCCTCACCGTCTCCCACGCCATCGGCGCAAACTACGCGCTCGACAACAGCGATATCCGCGGAGAGCTGATCCAGGTCTATGACTCGGCAACTGGCAAAATCGTCCTCGACGGCCCCGCGACGCCGATACTCGACGGCGGCGGCAACTTCGCACTTTCCCCCTCCGGAAAGCGCTTCGCCGTTCTCAACGCCGGCGCCCTCCAGGTCTTCAACCTGCCTGAGCCCCCACCCCTGCCCCCAGTCAGCAACTCCGCCCCCCTCATCGAAGCAAAAACCCCAGCAAAGTAGCGCACAAAAAAGTCTGTCCTCCTAAGCGACAAAAAAGTCTGTCCTCCTAAGCGCACAAAGAAGGTCTGTCGTCGTAAGCGCCCAAAAACGGTCTGTCATCCTGAGCGAAGCGAAGGATCCGTGTTTGCCTTTGTCCTTGTTTTTCTGGTCTGTCATTCCCGCAGGGGATCTGTTTCTCATACCCGAAAGGCAACTTCAGACGCCGTCGCCCGTGCGGCACAGCCGCGTCCAGTGCCTGCACAGCAGGTGCCGAGCAGCGCGAGGACCACGCGAAGCGCCCGCCCGCACGGCAGGTGCCCCGCACGGCAGGTGCCCCGCACGGCAGGTGCTAGAACGCCGGTATCCCCGTGATATGCGCGCCAATGATCAGCGCATGAATGTCATGCGTCCCCTCATACGTCTTCACCGACTCCAGGTTCATCATGTGCCGCATGATCGGATAATCCTCGGTGATCCCGTTTCCGCCCAGGATGTCCCTGGCCATCCGCGCCGTCTCCAGCGCCATCCACACATTGTTCCGCTTGGCCAGCGAGATAATCTCATGCGTCAGCGTCCCCGCATCCTTCATTCGCCCCGCATGCAGCGACAAGAGCTGCGCCTTCGAGATTTCCGAGATCATCCAAACCAGCTTTTCCTGGATCATCTGATGACTCGCAATCGGCTCGTTGCGAAACTGCTTCCGCATCAGCGAATACTGCAATGCCGTGTCGTAGCACGCCATCGCCGCCCCAATCGCTCCCCAGCTGATCCCATACCGCGCCTGGTTCAAGCACATCAGCGGACTCTTCAGCCCACCCGAGCCCGGCAGCAGGTTGCTCGCCGGAATCTTCACTTCCTGCAACGAAAGCCCCGCCGTCACCGAAGCCCGCAGCGACCATTTCCCATGCACTTCATCCGCCTTGAACCCCGGCCGGTCCGTCTCCACCAGAAATCCGCGAACCTTATCGTCCTCTTCCGTCACCTTGGCCCAGATGATGGCCACGTCGGCAATCGTCCCCGACGTGATCCACATCTTCTCGCCGGTCAGCACGTACTCGTCGCCCACCTTGCGCGCCCGCGTCGTCATCCCACCGGGATTCGACCCAAACCCCGGCTCCGTCAATCCGAAACAGCCCAGCTTCCGCCCAGCTGCCAGCTCCGGCAGCCACTTCTGCTTCTGCTCCTCCGAGCCAAACGTGTAAATCGGATACATCACCAGCGCCGACTGCACGCTGACAAAGCTGCGGAACCCGGAATCCCCGCGCTCAAACTCCTGCATGACGATCCCGTACTCGACGTTCGACATCCCCGCGCAGCCATACCCGTGCAGATTGGCGCCAAAGAACCCCATCTCACCCATCAGCGGCACCAGCTCCCGCGGAAACCGCCCCTCGCGATAGCAGCCCTCGATAATCGGAATCAGGTTGTCTTCAATAAATCCCCGCGCCGTATCGCGAACCATCCGCTCATCTTCATTGAGCAGCGAATCAAACTTGAGAAAATCCACGTTCTTGAACTTGAAACCCATGCCGCGCACCCTTTCGTTGGCTCAGGTACGCCCACGCGCCCCAAATCCCAAACGCCAAAGAATAACAGGTCCCTCAGTGAGTGCGGAACTTAACCTGAACACGGTTTCGTTCTGTGAAAGGGCACGACTTGAGTCGTGCCGATGAGAACTAGGAAAGGAAGCGGGCTTTAGCCCCTGCTTATCCGTCGCGCGCCAGGTGCCTTATCCATCCCGTAGTCTTGCAGGATGGGTGGGATATGCGTCACTCCACTTGCTTTTGCTTTTCTTTCTGTCATTCCCCTCAGGGGAATCTGCTTCTCCACAACAAAAAAACTGTAATCCCGAGCGAGCGCAGCGAGTCTGAGGACCGGCTTCTGCCGTTGCCCTTGCCTTTCTTTCTGTCATTCCCCTTAGGGGAATCTGCTTCTGCTCTTGAGCGAACCGCGTCCGCCCGCACGGCAGGTGCTCATTCCCCTTAGGGGAACCTGCTTCTGCTCTTGCGCGAAGCGCGTCCGCCCGTACGGCAGGTGCTCATTCCGCTTGGGGGAACCTGCTTCTGCTCTTGCGCGAAGCGCGTCTGCCCGCACGGCAGGTGCTCATTCCCCTTGGGGGAACCTGCTTCTGCCCTTGCGCGAAGCGCGCCCGCCTGGACGGCAGGTCCCAAGTCCCTACGCCAGAAACTCCTTCAAGAACGGATCGGCGCTCGTCACCAGCCCCTCCGTGCTCCCATCGAAAATCAGCTTCCCCTCATGCAGCACCAGAAAGGTCGTCTCCGGGTTCGTCGTCCCATGCGGCAGCGGCACCACTCCGCCTTTTTCCGTATCGAACCGGTGCGTCGCCATCGTGAACGCGTCCTGCAGCCGGTGCGTCACCAGCAGCGCCGGCGTTTTGTACACGTCCCGCTCCTTGATGATCAATTCATCGATGGTCGTCGAAGTCACCGGGTCCAGCCCGCCCGTCGGCGAGTCATACAGCAGAAACTGCGGCTGATCGATAATCGCCCGCGCAATCGCCACCCGCCGCCGCATCCCGCCTGACAGCGAAGCCGGCAGCATGTCATACGTGTGCTCCAGCTCGACAAACCTCAACGCCTCGCGCACCCGCCCATCGATCTCGTCCACCGGCAAATGCCGCTCCATCAACTGGTAGCCGACATTGTCCCGCACCGTCAGCGAATCGAACAGCGCGCTTTCCTGGAACACCATCCCAGTCAGCGTCCGCAGCGCCAGCAGCTTGTGCTCCGGCATCTTCGTGATCTCCTGCCCAAACAGAAAGATCCGCCCCGAATCCGGCCGCAGCAGCCCATTCGCCAGCTTCAGCACCACGCTCTTGCCCACCCCCGCCGGCCCCAGCAGAATCCGCGTTTCCGCCGGCTTCACCTTGAAGCTGACCTTCTCCAGCACCGGCGGCCCGTTGAACCGCAGCGACACATCCTCAAACACCAGCACCGAGTGCGCCGGATGCTCCGCCGTTTCCTGCGCTTCGACTTGTGGCGTGGTGGCCATTGTTCTCAAACCTCGACGAGCTCCTCAAAAATCCAAGAACCGAAACGCTTTGCAGCCCCGGTCTAGAAGGCTGTGTAACAGGGCAGGACCCTAAAGGCCGAATGGAACGCGCTTGAAACGCTTTGTGGAAGGGCATGACTTCAGTCATGCCGCCCAGACCCGAGGAAGAAACCGGGCTTTAGCCCCTGCCAGTCCCGCGCCGCGCAGACTCCACTCGATCGCTCAACCTCACATAACCCCCGGAAGCGGCGTCGCCACCCGCTACATGGGCGGAAACACCCAAAGCATGATGCGGCTCAGCAAAAAATCCATCAAAATGATCATGATCGACGACACCACCACCGCCTGCGTCGTCGAACGCCCAACTCCCTGCGTCCCGCCCGTCGTCTTCATCCCGTAATAGCACCCGATCAGCGAGATGATGAACCCGAAAAAGATCGGCTTGGTCAGTCCCTGGATAATGTCTGAAAACACCAGCGCCTGGTACGCCGAGTCGAAATATTGCGTCCCGTTCTGCGCGCTGAAGACCACCGCCACAAACGCACCGCCCGCCGTCCCCAGCGTGTCCGACACAATCGTCAGCAAAAACAGCATCACCACCGTCGACAACATGCGCGGCGTGACCAGCTTCTTCATCGGATCGGTGCCGAGCGCCCGCATCGCATCGATCTGCTCGGTCACCTGCATCGACCCCAGCTCGCTGGCCATCCCGCCCGCGTTCCGCCCCGAGACCATCAGCCCCGTCAGCACCGGCGCCAGCTCGCGAATCATCGACAGCGAAACAAATCTCCCCGTGTACGCCTGCGCCCCAAACTGCGCCAGCGAAGCCGCCGACTGCAGCGCCAGCACGCCTCCCGTAAAAAATCCCGTCAGCACCACAATCGGAATCGACCCCACCCCGATCAAATCCGCCTGCGTCACCACGTCGCTCCAGTAATGCGGCGCGCGAAACAAATTCGCCAGCGCCTCTCCGCAGAACAGCGTAAATTCCTGCACCGCGAACAGCATGCGCTTGGCGAGGGTGTCGAGGCTTTCAATAGGCATAGGCGAATGAGTGGGAAGTCAGTTTGGGTCGCGTACTGGGTCCAGGACGTTGAGTTCACCGTCAGAATAGCGTATTTGCCCCGCCAGCCGGTCACGCTCGCTGTTTCCCTCACGAATTCGCCTTGACGGCGTTTCCAACTACCCGGCATCTAACCACCGATGAGGACGCCCGCTCCGATGCTCACTACGTTCCTTCAATCCGGTTTACAGGCTGCAAAATCCGTCGCAGTCGTCGTCCAGCGCCACGCCGGCAACCTCAAGTCGCCCTCTCACAATCACCTGCTGCGCTGGCTCATGAGCCTCGGCGGTCTCGGCCTTTTCGCCCTGGCGCTCGTCGACTCTTCGGTCATCCCCATCCCCCTGCCCGGCAGCACCGACCTGCTGCTCATCTGGCTCACCTCCGAGCGCAGCGCCACAGTCACCACCGCTGTCTGGCTGGCCCTCTGCGCCTTCACCGGATCGATGATCGGCGGCTACCTCGCCTGGGCGGCCGGCCGCAAAGGCGGAGAAGCCGCCCTGGCCCGCTACATCCCCAGGCGCTATCTCAAGCGCATCACCGGCTGGATGAACAGCAACGGCTCCTGGACCCTGGGCATTGTCACCCTCCTGCCCCCACCCGTCCCGCTCATGCCTTTTGTGGTGGCCGGCGGCGCCCTCGGCGTCTCCCGCGGCCGCTTCCTCACCTTCTACTCCATCGCCCGCGTGCTCCGCTACGGCTTCCTCGCCTGGTTCGGAGTCACCTACGGCCGCCGCGTCGTCCGCAAGTGGCTCGAATCCCTCGGCGCCTGGTCCACCGTCATCATCTGGTCCTACGTCGGTCTCATGGCCCTCGGCGCCGTCTACGGCATCTACAAATGGCGCAAAGCCCAGCACGATCCCGCCCTCCAGGCCCAGACCACCCCCGCCAAAGACGTGGCCTGACCGCGCGGCCCTACGTGGACACGACTGCGCGGCCGCCGGCCCGCTCCACCGCAGCTTTGCGA
>CAILBQ010000768.1 GCA_903832475.1 uncultured Acidobacteriota bacterium
CGTTGCCAAACAATCTGGCTTGCTTCGAGCGGCACAAGAGCATTGGGATGGTAAGGAATGATCCGCGCGGTAAATTCGCTTGCGGGCCGAATTGCAGCGAATTGGGCTGAATAAGTAAACGCGCCGTAGGTATTTGCACTCGGTCCGGAAGCAGCCATCACTTCGAGAGAGGAGCCATTTTCGCCATTTGCTTCTGCATAGAGTTCTACTCTCAAGTGATCTGAAGCAAGAGATCCGGAAGAAATCTCCACTGCAAAGAAATGCTGGCCGTCGTGAGTGTCGATCTGTGTATGAACAAAATGCACTCTACCCCAATCCTGTTGAAGATTCTGCTTCCACTCAAGCAACTGCGAGCCGATTGCGCTATCGCCCGCTGCACGCTCGTGATAACGAGAAGCAGCAGGCAGGTAGTGACTCTCCGTATATTCGCGGATCGCTCGCGTCGCAGAAAATTGAGGGGTAAGCCGGGCCATGCTCTCGCGGATCCGTCCGAGCCACTTGCCCGGCAGGCCTGATTTGTCGCGCTCGTAAAACTCGGGAATCACCTCGGCTTCCAGCAGGGTGTATAGCGCGTCTGCTTCCTTGGAATCCCAAGCCGGGTCCTCGCCATGTTCCTGGCCGTCCCCAATGGCCCAGCCAACTTCTGGCGAATAGGCCTCAGCCCACCATCCATCCAACTCGGAAAGGTTCAGGCCGCCATTGACAAGAACCTTCATTCCACTTGTCCCGCAGGCCTCCCAGGGGCGCCTGGGCGTATTGATCCAAAGGTCCATCCCCTGGACCAGTTCCTGGGCCAGCATCATGTCGTAGTCGTTCAGGAAGATAATGCGTCCCCCCACTTCGGGGCGCTTGATGAAGTCCTTCCACTGCCGAATCAACTCTTGTCCGGGAATGTCCTGAGGATGCGCCTTTCCCGCGAGCATCAATTGAACTGGAAATCGTGGATTGGAAAGCAGCCTCACCAGCCTATCCGGATCATGCAGGAGGAGGTTAGGACGCTTATACGTTGCAAAGCGTCGTGCAAATCCCAGTGTCAACGCTTCTTCATCGAAGATTCCGGCGGCTCGCGACGGATCTGCGCCTTCCGCGTCAAGTTGGCACTGGTATCGCTTCCGCATACGTTGGATCAGATCTTTTCGCTCCACGGTTCGCATTTGCCAAAGCTGCGAATCGGCGATTTTGCGTATGTCATTTCCGTCCGGACTATCCCCACGCCAGCGCTCGACACCACAAGCAGAGGTCCATAGCGCATCGGCTTCGGCAGAATCCCATGTGGGCACATGGATGCCGTTGGTCACGGACCCTATCGGCACTTCATTCTGCGGCCAGCGAGTAAAGAGCGGTTGGAATATCTGTCTGCTCACTTGCCCGTGGAGTCTGCTGACGCCATTGATCTGCCCGCTGCCGCGGACCGCGAGATATGCCATGTTGAAGTGTTCCGTATTGACTTCCGGATTCTGCCTTCCCATAGCCAGCAGTTGGTTCACTGAGATTCCGAGCTCATCGACTGCATAGTGGCTCAGATAGGTGCGAATCAGCCCAGGGTCGAACCGGTCAAAACCGGCGCTCACGGCCGTATGCGTGGTGAAAACATTCCCGGCTCGCGTGATGGTCATGGCCAGATCGAACGGCTTCTCGTGATCTTCCATGTAGGACCGCGCTCGTTCCAGCACCGCGAATGCGGCGTGCCCTTCGTTCAAGTGACAAACTTCAGGCGCGAGTCCCAAGGCTCGCAACAAACGCCATCCGCCTATGCCGAGAACAATCTCCTGCTTCAGCCGCATCTCTGCGTCCCCGCCATAGAGTTGACTGGTGATTCCGCGATGAGCGGCAGTATTTGAAAAATCGTTGGTGTCGAGAAGGTACAGCTTTGATCTTCCTACTGACACCTCCCAACAGCGAAGCCAAATCTTAGAGCCGGGGAGTTGAATCTGCAACCGTAACCACTCGCCATTCGGTTGTCGCAGTGGCCGGATCGGCAACTGCCCCGGATCATTCACTGGATAGAGTGCCTGCTGCCGGCCCTCAGAATCGAAGTCCTGACGAAAATATCCCTGTCCGTAAAGCAAGCCGACTCCAAAGACCGGAACACCTAGTTCGCTCGCTGCCTTCAACTGATCGCCGGCTACGTTACCAAGTCCTCCAGAATAAATAGGCAAGGCTTCACTCAGCATGAACTCCATACTGAAGTAGGCGACGGTGGTAAGCGTGTTGCCCGGATGCTTGTGCTGGAACCACGCGTCTGCCCGATACGAGTCTCGATTCTGCTGAAGTAGACTGTCAAGCTTCTGGCGGAACTCCGGCGTACCCAAGGCATCCTTGATTCTTTCGCGAGAGACGGTGCGCAGGATAACCCAAGGATTCTCCGTGGTTGCCCAAAGGTCTTTGTCGAGCGCCTCCCATAACTGGTCCGCAGCATGGTTCCAGGACCAGTGAAGGTTGAGCGCCAATTCAACCAGTTCGTCGATTCCATCAAACTTCAACCAATCGGAAGGTGCCGTTGGCTTGTCCACAATTTGTTCCTTTGTCTGCGTAAAGAAGAGCTGGAAATCACTATGCTCCGCATCATCCCGGCTACCCTCAGACCTTCGGTTGTTAATGTCGACCCAGCATTCGCTGCGTCACTTGGCAAGCATCCGGCGGATGGATTCCAATTCCGCCTGGTGCTCTTCGGTATTTGCGGGATAGTGCATGCTGAGTCCACGCAGCGCGTCAAGAACAATTTGAGAGACGATCAACCGGGCGTCTTCCTTTTCGTCGGCCGGGACAACATACCACGGGGCGTGATGCGTGCTGGTTGCGCCAATGCACTCCTCGTAAGCCTTCGTGTAGTCTTTCCAAAACGCCCGCTCGTGAATGTCTGCAACACTTAGCTTCCAATTCTTTTCTGGATCGTCAATGCGCGCCAGAAACCGCTGGCGCTGCTCATTCTTCGACATGTGAAGGAACACCTTGACGATGCGAGTGCTGTTTCTATCGAGGTGCTTCTCAAAGTCCACAATGGACCGATATCGATCGATCCATCTCGCCTTGCCGTCCTGCAACTGCTTCGAGAGCCCCTCGTTGCCAAGTTCGTCCGGATGCACGCGGACGACGAGTACTTCTTCGTAATAAGAGCGATTGAAGATGCCGATGCGGCCGCGCTCGGGAAGACGGCATGTGGTGCGCCAGAGGAAATCGTGCTCCAACTCTTCTGCGCTTGGCTGCTTGAAGCTGAAGACTTCGCATCCCTGTGGATTGATCCCCGACATGACGTGCCTGATCGAGC
>CAILBQ010000769.1 GCA_903832475.1 uncultured Acidobacteriota bacterium
CAAACAGGTAGCACAGCATGCCCGCGACGTTTTCTTTCATGCCGCTCTGCGCGACGGGCGAAACATAAGGTGCGGAGTACGGTTGCGCTGCCGGAGGCGCAATCGTTGCTCCGCATTGAGGACAGAAGGCCGTCCCTTCATTAACTTGCGAACCGCATTTTCCGCAAAACGCCATGAATACTCGCTTTCTACCCGCCTGGGCCGATCCGGCCGCACGATGAAAGGCGGCTTCAGAGGTTTTTGGATTCAGGGGAACGCTATCGCAAGGCAAGGCTTGAGTCAATCCTAAAGATTGACCGGCACAACAAACCCGCGACCGCGTAACGGATCGTTCAGTGGATCTCGTCAACCTTCTTTTGGCCAGCCCGCTCAGCAGCCTGAGCGAGCAGTTGCTTCAACTTGTCTTCGATCTTGCCTTGGCCGACCTGCTGATCCTGAACGAATCCGTCGACATCGATAGAGAAAGTGGTCGGTATCGCTTTTACACCAAAGGCTGAGGAAATAGGACCGTCGAAGCTACCGTCCCGGTACTGCAGCCAGGTCATGTTGTTCTTGGTCACAAAATCTTTCCAGGTGGCTTCGTCGGTATCCAGACTGATACTGATGACCACCAGCGGCTGGCCCGCAAATTCTTGCACGATCTCCTTCATGTGCGGCAGTGCCAGCTTGCAGGGCCCGCACCAGGTCGCCCAGAAATCAATCAGCACTACCTTGCCTGCCAGGCTCTCCATCAAGATGGGCGTGTTGTTGGACGCCACCACGTTGAAACTGGGTGCGATGCGTTTGCGCGCCAGTTCCGGCTGTTTCGAGAAAAGTTTGGCCCGTGTGTATTGAACGCCCGTTCCAGGTGCGAGCTTTAAATACTGCTCAAAACGCTCCTGCGCCTTGCCATACTGGTGCAGATGAGAGAGCGCGAGCCCGTCCTTGTATACGCAGTCGGCATTTCCCGGCTGGAGCGTGAGGGCCGCCTGAAATTCCTTGTCCGCTTCGAGGAATGGCTGTTCGAAAATCTTGTTGCCGCCTTCGCCAAGGCACGCATCGCCGAGCAGGTAGTGAAGTTCCGCTTGCTGGGACGGATCTGTGATGTGGCTAAGCAATAAGCTTGCCTGCTCATGCGCGCTGCGATAATCCTGGACCTGCTGGGCAGCGGCATAAGCTTGCTTTTCACAGGCGACGCAGTTGCCCCCATCCTCCTGATCGGCCTTGCGAAAGCCGTCAAGCGCCGAGGCAAACTTTCGATCCTGAAAATCCTTGGAAGCTTTCGCAAACAGTTTGGCCGCCTTGCCGTCTTTCGGCGATGCGACCTGCTGTGCTGGCAGGGCAGATGGAGTGAGTGTGGCGGCTGCGCACAGGCAAGACGACAGAACCAAAGGCAGGCGGAAAGCAAAGCGGTGCATGGCAAATTCCCGGCAGAAGAGATGCCGTTGATTATGACAGAGCGGAGCGCGTGGGAACGAAGAAGTTGTGCGGAGTTATCCGAAATGACAGGACGAGTTATCTGTAAGTAGTCTGCCGGCGGGAGTCATCGGCTCCCGCCCGCGGCCGATTTGCACTGTTGCATAAGAATCAATGCAGCCCATACATGGCTTTCACATCGGAGTGCAGCAGTCCGCGGCTCGAAGGCCGGGTGTAAAACATGTGGCCGCCAGGATATTCCTTGACGGAAACCCGGGAAACATCGCCCATCACCGGCATCTGGTCCACGGTGAGAAGCGATCCCATGAATGGGCAGGAAAGATCGTTCCAGCCATGCACGATCAGCACGTGAATTTTGGGATCCGCGGCGACAGCTTCGCGAAGCTGCGGCACCGCGCCGCGGCGCAGGTCATCGCCCCGGTCCCATGCCGCATTCACCTCGTAGGACAAGGCGTTGTAGCGGGCATCCACTTTCCAGCCGACCACACGCGTGACGAAGTCGACCATGGCCGTCGTTGTCGGCGCGATGATGCTGGCCAGGATGGGGTCGTTCGAACGCTGTTCCGGCGCGAATGGAAAAGGATCGAAAGAAGTCACATTGGAGTCATAAACAGAGCCGATCTTTCCCTGCTCACGATGAACCTCACGAAGATATGCGCCCGTCTCGAGGCGGCCGCCGGAGTAGCGTACGAAAGCAGGATCGAGGCCAGTCAACTCCGTCACTTTCTTGATCAGACGCGGAGTGGCTTCGGGATCGCTGTGGCCCTTCAGCAGGTCGGTGGCATATTCCCCCTGGGTGTAAGCGATAACGTCTGCCATGGCGGCAGGGGTAAGTTTATTCTCCCGCTCAAGATGAGCTGCCACGATCGAAGGCAGGGTCACCATCCACGGCAGCGGCGATAACTCGCCGTTCTCATCAATCGCCGGATTGAGATAGGGCGAAACCAGCACCACGCCGTTCATCGCTACGCCGAGTTGTGACTGCAGGTAGTGGGTGATCCGCGGTCCTCGAAAGCCGCCATAACTCTCGCCGACGAAATACTTGCGCGATGTCAGCCTGTCGTTCTTCACCAGCCAGTCGTAGATGGCACGGGAGAGATACTCGATGTCCGGCGTGGTCTTGTAAAACTCTTTCTTCGTCTCATCCATCGACACGAGCGAGCGGCTGAAACCCGTACCGATGGGATCGATGAACACCAGGTCCGTGAAGTCAAGCCAGGTGCCGGGATTGTCATGCAGCGTGGCGGGATCCGACGGACTGTCGCCTTCATTGCCGACGTCAAGCGTCTTGGGGCCGATCGCGCCAAAGTTGAGATAGACCGACGAAGCCCCCGGTCCGCCGTTCATGGCAAAGGTGACCGGCCGGGCAGCGTCCTTGCCTGCATCGACCGTGTATGCGGTGAAGACAACGTCTCCCGTCTTCTTGCCCTCCCCGTCCCGCGTCGCGAGGGTTCCGACGGTGACGGTGTAATTGAGCGTCTTACCGCCAAACTGAATGCTCTGCTGGACATGCGCGTCGGCAGGCAGAGGAGGAAGTTTGTCCGCTTTGTCGGAAGCAAGGGCTTTATCACCCGCCGGCTTTTCTGGAGGAGCATTTCTCTCTTGGCTCATCGCGGGCAATGCAGCCAGGCCAATCGACAAAAAAGCAGCGAAAGCAAATGCGGGGAAGGCTGTGTTGTATCTCAACGTTTGCATATAGATACGATACATGGCGGCGGAAGTTGGTCCAGCCGACACGTAGATATCAACCGAATTTGACGCTCTCCTGCCCCGGGTGCGAAGTTTTTTCTTCCCGGATGATTCCGCGGCGGCCTGTCTTGCATCCTACGAGAACAGGCGGATTTTTCCTTCACCGCCCCAGCGGTCCTGCAATACGATCCGCGACCGCGTTTCGTGAGGTAGACGGATCCAGATACTGACTGCGGGGGCAGTCGTTCAGAGCCGAAGCTCTCTCGCCGCACACTGGATGTTTGCTCCGGCGGAATGTTCCATTTGCGGTAGCAGCCCGGTGGTGCGCGAGAAACCGTCTCGCGAATTGATGGAGGCCCTTTGATCGGCAAAGTTTATAAGTGCGACGTTTGCGGGGTGGAGAGTTCCGCGCCCATTCGCTGGTATGTATTGTCCTGCGGCGAGACCCGGCTTGGAATTTTCAAGTGGGACCAGTCTGAGGCGGACAAGCCTTACTCCCTCCACGTCTGCGGCGAGGGCCATGCCCAGGTGTATATCAGCAGGTGGTTCGAGGCATGCCTTTGCTCAGACACGAAAATTCCCGAAGTGGAGATCGAGTCGAACCTGATTTCACTGTCGAAAGCGCGCTTCGGGAGCTGACGAAAGAATTCTTACTCTGGCCGGGATTCAGGCGCCGGCCGGAACGTCTTCTTCGAGGATCTGGTCCAGCAGTCCCGCCAGGCTGGCCGCACGGTTGCGAATTTCGGCGGATTCTTGAGCGTCCGTTGTGCCCCGCATCTGCTGCAGGCGTTCGTTGGCCCGAGTAAGTTCATCGGCCAGGTTTAGCGCGGCAAGCACAGCAACCCGCAGCGAATCGGCCGTCCGGCCTTTGGCTGCGACGGCGCGCATACGGGTATCGACCAATGCGGCCAGCCGCTCGACCGCAGCCAGATCAGGTCCAGACAAATGGTACGTCTGGTCATAGATATGAACCGTCTTGTACGTGGTATCCGGCTTGGGCGTTGTCATCACGGTTTGGAACTTCCTTCAGTGCGGCGGCGCCGTCAAACTTTATAGCTCCAGAGCCTTATAACTCAAGGGCATCGAGCTGGCCGAGCAGCCGCTCGACGCGCTGCCGCACCTGTTCACGTTCAGTACGCAGGGTTTCCACTTCCTGCTGAAGCTGCTCTACCGCGGCCGTGTCTACCTGCAGCTGAAGCAACTGGGATTCGAGAGCCAGAACGCGCCCTTCAAGGACTTCGGCGCGTTGCTCAGCGGCGAGACGAGCCTGCCGTTCCCGGCGAACCAGGTTGACGGCCCTTATCACGCGTTCTTCGAGAGCAGTGAAATCGCCGATGGTTAAAGGGCCGGCGCCCGCATGAAGGTCCGACGGCTCTGAAATCGCTTCCGGGTCTGCATTTGGGTACGTTTCCCGAACCGATTCGCCATCGTGCATTGAATCCGTGTTGAACTGCGCATCTGCCTGCGCTGTGAGCGGAGGCTCGGAGTAGTCGTCCCGCTCCACGGCTGCCGTCGTCTCCTCAGCCCCTTCTGGCAACTCCGTCAGATCGTGGCCGGGAAAGTCGGCAGCTTCGTCAAACATCGATTCCTGCTGGTCCTGTTCATCGTCTGTCGATGGCCCCACGGGCGAATATTCCATACTTCCTCCAAGCGCGGTCTGGTTGCCGCCTTCCCCGCGAGTATAAGCCGGTTCCAGGTGGAAATGTGTCAGCTGCGCAGCCTCGCTCCGGTCGAGGATACTGCTTCGACAATACGCTGCGTGAAGCTTTGCAGCTCTTCGTCGCGCAGGGTGCGATCCGCAGCCTGGAAAGTTGTGCCGAGAAGCATCGAATACTCCGCTGTAGGCGAAGCAGATTTCAAGTCGCGCAATACCTCGCGAACCCGCCAGTCGATAAGCTCCGGCAAGCCGCTCGATGCGAGGCTGGCGAGAGTAGCGTCCAAATCCGCCCAGTGAACGGTCTGCGGTACAACCAGAGAAAAGTCACGGCGAACAGGTTGAAAGCGGGAGATTTCGCGCACCGCCGGTTTGGCGAGAGGGAGATTCAGCAGACGGTCCACATAGACTTCACCGACCAGCACAGCCTCTTTCAGCTTGCGAGCCGTCGCCTCACGCGGATGTAGCTGGCCGAACCAGCCCATGGTGCTGCCCTCGACAACGATACGGGCGGCGCGGTAGGGATGCAGCCATGCCGGGGTGATTCCAGACTCAGGGGGGAAACTGTCGAAGTAGACAGACTTGGTGCGAAACCGCGAAAGAAGCTGCTCGATCACGCCTTTCAGATCATAGAAATCAAGAGCGCGCGGAGCCTGGTGTGGCCCGGCGTGGGCAGCATTGCCGGCGGCGCCAATCGACAGTGCCGGACGTTCATCGACCTTTTCCGTGCTGCCGGAGAAAACCGCTCCCAGTTCGAAGAGTCGAACGTCGTCAACATCGCGATGCAGGTTGCCGGCGATCATGCTCAACATGCCGGGAACCAGCGAAGGCCGCATCACCCCCGCTTCTTCGCTGAGCGGATTGCCGAGGGGAACCACCAGCCCCGGTTGAGGAGCGCACAAGGCAGCATCCGAGGCGGAAGCAAATGTGCTGGAGATGGCTTCGTGGAAGCCGGCGGCAAGCAGCATTCGCCGCAGCGCTGTTTCCGCGGGAGCGTTGGGCAGTTCCAGCACGGCCCCGGCAAACGCAGGCAGCGTGTTGGCAAACTGGTTGTAGCCGTAGACGCGGGCGACTTCTTCGATCAGGTCGATTTCGCGCTCAAGGTCGAGGCGCCAACTAGGAAGAGTTACTTTCCAGGTTAAAGGAGCCAAGCCTGCGTTCAGCTTGCATCCGAGAGCCTGCAATACCGCCTCCACGGCCGTTGCCGTAATGCCTCCGGGATCGACTGTGGTGCCAAGCAAACGATGTACTTCGTTCAAGGCCAACGCGATGGTTGGGCGATTGGCGGTGCGAGCTTCGATGGCTGGCACTTTGACATCGACCAGCTCGCCCTCGATGTGTCCGCCGCTCTCAAGGATGATCGCACTTACGATGTCCGAAGCCAGCGGAGCGGCATTGAAGTCTGCGCCGCGCTCAAAGCGGTGGGACGCATCGGTGTGCAGTCCGTGACGGCGTGCGGTGCGGCGGACTGCTGTCGGCTCAAACCAGGCGGCTTCGACGAGCACGTTAGTGGTGCCGGGAGTGATCATGGTGTCCCAGCCGCCCATGACTCCAGCCAGGGCAAGGGGCTTGGCATGGTCAGCGACGATCAGGTCTTCCGGATCAAGCGTGCGTTCGACGCCGTCCAGCGTCCTCAGCTTTTCGCCTTTACGCGCGCGACGGACGACGATGCCTCCTTCAATCTTGTCCAGGTCGAAGGCATGCGTCGGCTGCCCCATCGCCAGCCACGCAAAGTTGGTGGCGTCCACGGCGTTCGAAATCTGCTTCTGCTCGAGCAGCTTGAACATGCGCGCGGCATAGCTGCCGATGGGGCCAGCTGGTACGCCGATCTTGATGGCGATACCGCGAAGTACGCGGGCGGTGAAACGGCCGCAAGCGTCCTGCGCTTCGATACGAACAGAGAGGGGTTCACTCGTGGCCTGTGCCTGAGGTAGCGGGGCTGAGCCCGGAGCGAGCGTCAAATCGTAAATGGCAGCCGCCTCGCGAGCCACGCCATAGTGGTTCATGGCGTCGACGCGGTTGGTCGTAATGTCCATCTCGAAGAGCGAGCCGTTGCCCGGGCCGAGGTCGTGAATACCTTCAACGGCGATGCCGCGCAGGGTCAAGTCTTCGGCCAGTTGATGGTCGTCGACGGGAAGATCGGGGAGCAGAGCGCGGAGCCAGGTAGTCAGGATTTTCATAAGGGAAGCAGCGAGTCAGCGCGCTGCGCGCCGTAGCAAGTTAGCGTCATTCTGTGTGAAGGACACCGAGCAGTCCGTTGATCAGTTTAGCTGTTTCGGTTGAAAGTCCAAGCAGACAATCCGCTGCCTCACGATCCAGAAACTTGAGATCGGCTGCGAGTTCAATCTGCGTTTCGAGTTCGAAGAGCGATCCTCGCGCCATTCCGAGCGAGTTTTTCAGCTGGCCATCCGTTAGTCTGCCGTGGCCTTCGGCAATGTTGCTCGCAACAGAGACTGCCGACCGGCGCATCTGCGAACGAAGCCCAAACGTTTCGTTGCTGGGAAACCGTTCGGTGTAGTGATACGTTTCTCTGGCTAGCAGCATAGCCTTTTGCCATACGACAAGATCGCGATAGTGCCGAGTTCGTGTCAAAGCTAACCTGCTGACTTGCTACGTGCAAAGCACGCTGACTCGCTGCCTTATGCAAATTGCTCCAAAAACCGCATGTCCCCCGAGTAAAACTGCCCAATGTCGCTGACGCCGTACTTCATCATGGCGATGCGCTCGACACCCATGCCAAACGCAAAACCGGAGATCTTTTTTGGATCGTAAGCCGGCTGCTTTTCAGCAGCAAACGCGAAGACCGCGGGGTCGACCATGCCGCAGCCAAGCAATTCAATCCAGCCCGACTGCTTGCACTTGCGGCAGCCCTTGCCTCCACAGAAAATGCAGCTGATCTGAACGTCGGCGCTCGGCTCTGTAAACGGAAAGAAGGACGGGAAGAACCGCGTCTTGACGGCGGAGCCAAACAGCGCCTTCATGGCGTGGTCCAGCGTGCCCTTGAGGTCCGAGAAGGTGATGTTGGTGTCGACGCAAAGCCCCTCCACCTGGTGAAAGACCGGCGAATGCGTGGCATCGGCGGCATCGTTGCGATGCACCTTGCCGGGGATGACGATGCGCAGCGGCGGCGGCTGCTGTTCCATCGTCCGCATCTGCACC